>CAMLCW010000555.1 GCA_946478645.1 uncultured Variovorax sp. | reverse complement strand
CAGGTAGGCCGGCTCCTGGATGTAGTTGTCGAACACGCTGAAGTTGGGCGCCTGCGGCTTCAGCGACGAGCCCATCAGGAAGGCGACCTTCGGGAAGTCTTTGGCGACCTTGCGGGCCGCGGCCTCCACGCCGAAGACCTCGCCGAGGATCAGCTGGTTGCCCCCGGTGGCGTACTCGCGCAGCACGCGCTCGTAGTCGGCGTTGCTGACGTTCTCGGTGGCCTTGTACTCGATCTCGCCTCGCGCCTCGGCGGCCTTCAGCGCCTTGTGGATGCGGCCCACCCATTGCTGCTCGAACGGCACGGTGTACACCGCGGCGACCTTGAGCTTGGCTTGCGCGAGCGCAAGGCCAGGCGCTGCGGCCGCGAATGCGGCGGCGGCGAGGGCGGCGGAACGGATGATGATCTGGCGGCGTGCTGTCACGGGTCTTCTCCTCGGTCTTGAAAGAAACATGCGCTGCAAGCGGCGTGCCCGTTTCAACGGAACACGCCGATCGGCCGGCTTGGTAAGCCGCTTCTACTTCGTTCCGAAAATGCGGTCGCCGGCGTCGCCGAGGCCCGGCAGGATGTAGCCGTGGCTGTCGAGCTCGCGGTCGATCGCGGCGGTGTAGATCGGCACGTCAGGGTGCGCCTTCTGCATCGTGGCGACGCCTTCGGGACAGGTCAGCAGGCAGACGAACTTGATCGACTTCGGATTGAGCTCCTTCAGGCGCTCGACCGCGGCCACGGCCGAGTTGCCGGTCGCGAGCATCGGGTCGACCACGATCACGTCGCGGTTCTCCATCTCGCCGGGCATCTTGAAGTAGTACTCGACCGCGGTCAGCGTCTTCGGGTCGCGGTACAGGCCGATGTGGCCGACGCGTGCGCCCGGCACCACCGTGAGCATGCCGTCGAGGATGCCGGTGCCCGCGCGCAGGATCGACACCAGCACCAGCTTCTTGCCGTCGATCACCTTCGCCTGCATCGTCTCGAGCGGGGTCTCGACCTCGATGTCCTGCATCGGCATGTCGCGCGTGACCTCGTAGGCCATGAGCATGCTGATCTCGTTCAGGAGCCGGCGAAAGCTGTTGGTGGACGCGTCCTTGCGGCGCATGAGCGTGAGCTTGTGCTGGACAAGGGGGTGGTCGAGGAGATGGACGTTGCGCATGAGATCTTTTCGCCGTTTGCAGAAGTTAACCCCCGAGTCTAAAAGACAGTGCCGTCGCTTTCGATCAGAAGCGGCGGCGCGCCGTCGCGCAGCCGCTGCGCCAGCGCACGCCCCGCGGCCCAGGTGCCGCCTTCGAGCACGCAGGCGAGCGGCAGTTCTTCTTCGGTGCGGTCGAGCACCTTGCGCACGCGCGGCGCCAGCTCGTCGAGCAGCGCCACGGTCAGCGCGCGCCATTCGACGACGAATTCGTCGCTCGCCTTCCAGCGCCGCGCCAGGAAGGCCGGGTCCTTCGGCACGATCACGCCGCTGTCGATCAGGAGGCCGCCGTTGCGGTATTCGGGCAAGGCCGTGAGGGCGCCGACCTGGCGCACCTTCACGCCCGCCCACTCGAAGGGCTCGAGCAGCGAATAGGTGAGCCATTGCGAGAGCTTGTGGAACGGCATCCATCCGTTGGTGAGCCCCGGGCCTGCCACTGCGCTGTGGCGCCAGCAGTCGCCGAGCGCGAGCGCCGGGTCGCTGGCGCCGATGCCGCCCAGCACGTCGCTGCCGTTGGCGGCGATGCTGTCGACGGCATTGGCCGCGGGCCAGATGCGCGAGAGCGAATCGAGCAGCAGCGTGAGGATCTCGTGCGCCGTGACCTCGGCAGTCGGCGGCGCGGCCGGGCCGAAGGGGCCGACCAGCGTGTCGAACAGGTTGCCGGGCCGGCCTTCGTCGCCGAAGTACTCGGGCTGCTCGGCCATCGCTTCGCCGAGCCGGCGCAGCAGCGTGGCCCGCCCGCCGAGCCCGACCAGCGGATTGACCTCGCTGACCTGGAACGCCGCGCCGAGCCGGTCGGTGACCAGCGCGCGCAGGCCCGCGGCGTCGACTTGCAGCGGATGCCCGTCGCGCGACGAGAACATGCCGCTCGTGAAGGCGTGGAAGCTCGCGATGCCGAGGCCTTCGGAGCGCGTGAAGCGCTCGCCGGTGGCCGGCTCGGTGTAATGCCAGTCGGGGCCGGCGCCGGCGTCGAGCAGCACGCTCACGAGCACCAGGTCGATGTGGGCCCGGGCGCGCTGGCGCGCATCGGCATCGCCGAGCATCTCGTTGAGCCGCGCGAGGCGGTCCACGCCGCCAGCCTCGAAATGCCGCCAGCGGCTGTGGTAGGGGATGCTGTCCCACGGATAGCGCTCGCGCGTGACCTCGGCCACGCTGCGCGCCGCATCCTCGAGCGCCGCGTCGTCGCCGACGCGGAACCACGCTGATTCGCCGCGGCGCGCGCGTGCCAGCAGGGCGGCCGCGCGGCGCCGTATTTCAGTGGTGCTGCGCAGCAGGCGGGCCGCACCTTCGGGGTTGCTGGTGTCGACCTTGAACTCGATCGCCG
>CAMLCW010000554.1 GCA_946478645.1 uncultured Variovorax sp. | reverse complement strand
CGCGCGCTGGCTGACCTCGCGCACGGCGCCGGCGCGCTGCTCGCGGTCGACAACTGCTTCTGCACGCCCGCGCTGCAGCGTCCCGCCGAACTGGGCGCCGACCTCATCATCCATTCGGGCACCAAGTACCTCGACGGCCAGGGCCGCGTGATGGCCGGCGCGATCTGCGGGCCGTCGAAGCTCATCGTCGACGTCTTCGGCCCCGTGGTGCGCACCGCGGGCATGGCGCTGTCGCCGTTCAACGCCTGGGTCGTGCTCAAGGGCCTGGAAACGCTCGGCATCCGCATGCAGGCGCAGTGTGCGAACGCACTGGCCGTGGCGCAGTGGCTCGAAACGCAGCCCGGCATCGCGCACGTCTACTATCCCGGCCTGGCCTCGCACGCGCAGCATGAACTGGCCATGCGCCAGCAGTCGGGGCAGGGCGGTGCGGTGGTGTCCTTCGACGTGGTCGGCGGCGATCCCGAAACCGCGCGCGCCAACGCCTTCCACGTGATCAACAGCACGCGCGTGGTGAGCATTGCCACCAACCTCGGCGACACCAAGACCATCATCACCCACCCCGGAACCACCTCGCACGGCCGCCTCACCGAGGCGCAGCGCCAGGCCGCGGGCATCAGCCAGGGGCTCATCCGCCTCGCGGTGGGGCTCGAACACATCGACGACATCAAGGCCGATCTGCTTCGCGGCCTGGGCACCCTGACATCCTGACTTTCATGACCGGCAAAGTACGCACCCGCATCGCTCCGTCTCCCACGGGCTTTCTTCATCTGGGCACCGCCCGCACGGCGCTCTATTCGTGGGCCTATGCGCGCCACCATGGCGGCGAGTTCGTGCTGCGCATCGAGGACACCGACGTGGCCCGTTCCACGCAGGACTCCACCGACCAGATCCTCGCGTCGATGCACTGGCTCGGCCTCGACTACGACGAGGGCCCGGTCTACCAGATGCAGCGCCTCGAGCGCTACCGCGAAGTCATCGCGCAGATGCTCGCGGCCGGCACGGCATATCACTGCTACTGCACGCCGGCCGAACTCGACGAGATGCGCGAAGCCCAGCGCGCGCGCGGCGAGAAGACGCTGTACGACCGCCGCTGGCGCCCCGAGCCCGGCAAGGTGCTGCCGCCGGTGCCCGAAGGCGTGCCGCCCGTGGTGCGCTTCTGCAATCCACCCGAAGGCGACGTGACCTGGAACGACCTCGTCAAAGGCGAGATCACCATCAACAACCGCGAGATCGACGACCTCATCATCCTGCGGCCCGACGGTGTGCCCACCTACAACTTCGCGGTGGTGGTCGACGACCTCGACATGGCCATCACGCACGTGTTCCGCGGCGACGAGCACATCAACAACACGCCGTGGCAGATCAACATCTTCCGCGCGCTCGGCGCACCGCTGCCGCAGTTCGGCCATGTGCCCGTGATCCTCGGCGACGACGGCCAGAAGCTCTCGAAGCGCCGCGGCGCGGTGAGCGTGACGGCCTACGAGGACAACGGCTACCTGCCCGAAGCCATGCTCAACTATCTGGCGCGCCTCGGCTGGAGCCACGGTGACGACGAACTGTTCACGCGCGAGCAGATGGTGAGCTGGTTCGACGGCTCGCACCTCTCGAAGAGCCCGGCGCAATGGGATGCGGCCAAGCTGGCCTGGGTGAATGCGCAGTACATCAAGGCCAAGCCCGACGACGCGCTCGCGCCGCTGGTGGCAGCACAACTCAAGACGAAACGCGGCATCGAAGCCGACGACCGCCTCGCCGCCATCTGCGCGCTCTTCAAGGACCGCTGCGAAACCACCGTTGCGCTGGCCGACTGGGCCGCGGCCTTCTATGCCGACGTGGCGCCGAGCGACGCCGACCTTGCGCAGCACGTCACCGACGCGGTCAAGCCTGCGCTCGCGACGTTGGCGGATAAGCTCGCAGCGCTCGCCACGTGGGACAAGGCAGCGATCGCCGCGGCCATCAAGGAAACCCTGGCCGCGCATTCGCTCAAGATGCCCGCGCTGGCCATGCCGGTGCGCGTTCTTGTGATGGGAACGCCGCAGACGCCGTCGCTCGATGCAGTGCTCGCGATTTTTTCTAAAGAAAAAGTGATCGAGCGTTTGAAAGTGGCCTAGAACTCGGTCTATAATCTGAGGCTCGACAGGACGACAAGGCACTTCTGTAAAGAAAAGCCCGAAAGTCAAGATGGGGGTATAGCTCAGCTGGGAGAGCGCTTGCATGGCATGCAAGAGGTCATCGGTTCGATCCCGTTTACCTCCACCATCAATGTGTCGAGTAGGTTAGAGATGCTGATCGCAGCACGTCCAAGGTTTTGACCCTATCGTCTAGAGGCCTAGGACACCACCCTTTCACGGTGGCTACCGGGGTTCGAATCCCCGTAGGGTCGCCAGTTTCACGCAAGTGAAGCCGGCACGAGTCGTCAACACTCGGTTCCGCAAGGAGCGAACGTTGTCTACCAGGAGTGGTAGTTCAGTTGGTTAGAATACCGGCCTGTCACGCCGGGGGTCGCGGGT
>CAMLCW010000553.1 GCA_946478645.1 uncultured Variovorax sp. | reverse complement strand
CACGGGCGGCGCGCGACGCCATTGCCTCGACGTCGATGCAGAGCCGGTCATCCACCGGCAGCAGCTCGCAGGCGATGCCGTAGAGCTGCGCATAGACGCGGTAGAAGCTGTAGCTCACGTCGGGCATCAGCAGCGGCTCGGCCTGCTGGAAGAAGGCAAAGAACGCATGCGCCAGCACCTCGTCCGAGCCGTTGCCCGCGAAGACCTGCGCCACGTCCAGGCCATGCCGCCGGGCCACCGCTTCACGCAGCGCGAGCGAGGTGGGGTCGGGATAGCGCTCGAGTCCTTCCGTGGCCGCCTCGCGGATCGCGTGGACCGCGCGCGGCGACGGCGGGTACGGGTTCTCGTTGGTGTTGAGCTTGACGAGGTCGGCGATGCGCGGCTGCTCGCCGGGCACGTAGGGTTCGAGCGCGCCGATGCGCGGGCTCCAGAAGACCGGGACGGGGGTTGCCATGGGATCGTGGCCCGCTCAGCCGAGCAGGCGGGCCAGCGTGAGAAGCGCCAGCAGCACCATCCACATGACCACCGAGCGCCAGACCAGGCCGACCACGCTGCGCAGGTGGCCCGGCTCGGGCTCGCGCCCGGGCGTGCTGCCGCTGTCGGGCCGGCGGTCGTCGGCCAGGGAATCGCCGGCCTGCGCGCGCGGCAACGGGTCGGTGAGCGGGATCGGCCGCAGCGCCCCGCCGCCGAGCCGCACGTTGACCGCGCCCGAGGTGGCCGCGAGGATCACGCCGTCGTTCTCGCTCGCGAAGCGGCGCGCATCGTTGCGCCAGCAGTCGATGGCTTCCTCGAAGCTGCCGACGACGGCGAAGCCCAGCGCCGTGATGCGCGCGGGCAGCCAGTCGATCGCATGCCAGGCGCCTTCGGCGGCGCGCTGCACCGAGACACTCGAGGGCTGCACCGCCGCGCCGTGCTTGTGGGCCCAGTAGCGCGCGACGAATTCGCTCATGCGGTAGAACACCGCGCCGGCCGGACCGAGCCCCAGCGCCGCGAGCACCGAGAACCACGCCAGCACGCCGAACACGTGGCGGTGCGCGGCGATCACCGAATGCTCGATCACGCGGCGCACGATCTCGCTGCGCCGCAGCTCCGCGGCGTCCACCCCCTGCCAATGCGCGAGCAGCGAGCGCGCGAGCGGCTCGTCGCCCTCGTCGAGCGCATCGCGGATGTCGGTGAAGTGATGGCTGAACTGCCGGAAGCCCAGCGTGACGTAGAGCACCGCGACGCTCCAGAGCACCGCGAACGGCAGTCCGAGCGTGAGCACCAGCAGCCAGTGGATGCCCAGCGTCGCGAGCGTGGGCATGAGCACCGCGAGCCCCCATGCGACCCAACCGTGGTGCGGCTTGCCGGCGTCGAAGTTGCGGCTGGTCCAGCGGGTCCAGGAAAGCACGCCGCCGTACACCGGGTTGTGTGGCGCGAGCGGACGCACCTGCTCGATCAGCAACGCACACAGGATGGCAAAGAAGCTCATCCGGCGATGATAGCGAGGGCGCCCCGGTGCTTCACGCCGGCGCGCACCCTCAGGCGATCAGGAAGCGGTAGAGGTTGCGCAGCATGCCGGCCGTGGCGCCCCAGACGAAGCGCTCCTCGGCGCCATCCTGGTAGGGCATCGAATACCACTGCCGGTGCGTGCCGTCGGGTGCCGGCACCGTGTGCCGACGATGGTTGGCGGGGTCCATCAGCCATGCCAGCGGCACCTCGAAGGCGGCGGCCACCTCGTAGGGATTGAGCGTGAGCTCGAAGCTGGGCTTCACCAGCGCGACGACCGGCGTCACCACGAACGAGGTGATCGTGGTGTAGGTCGGCAGGCTGCCGAGCACCTCGATGAACTGCGCCGAGAGGCCGACCTCTTCCCAGGCCTCGCGCAGGGCCGCCGCTGCGACATTGGCATCTTCGGGGTCGACGCGCCCGCCAGGGAACGCCACCTGCCCGGAATGGTTCGAGAGGTGCGCGGTGCGTTCGGTCAGCAGCACCGTGGCGCCCGCCGGACGCTGGACGATCGGTACCAGCACCGCCGCCTGGGCTGGCGTGCGCTCGCTCAGGCGCGGCTCGCGGCGCAGCTCGGGTGTCCACTCGGGGGGCGTGGCAAAGCGCCGGCGCAGCGCCTCGGCCGTCAATCGGGCCGGGTCGACCGCGGGCAGGCCGTCCGGGCCGCCGACCACCGGCGCCTTGCGCGGGTCGACCACGAGCAGCGTGGGCGGCACCACGGCGTTGACGGGTTCGGCGGGCTCGAGTTGCATGGAACGGGCGGCGGGGGTGGTGGTCAAGTGGACGGGGCGGTCTGGTGAAGGAGTAGAACCGGAAAATGCCGAGCTGTCTTTTTGCGGATGGCCTGCCCGGCGCAGAACGCAAAAAGCCGCCTGGGCGGCGGCTTTTTGCACGGCAGAAAAACGGCTTACTTGGCAGCCGCTGCTGCGGGCGCCTTGCCCGGCAGCTTTTCCTTGATGCGTGCCGAACGGCCGCTGCGCTCGCGCAGGTAGTACAGCTTGGCGCGGCGCACGTCGCCGCGGCGCTTGAC
>CAMLCW010000552.1 GCA_946478645.1 uncultured Variovorax sp. | reverse complement strand
GCTCGGCACCATCCATGCGGGGCGCATCGTCAATGCGAGCGGCGCCTGGTCGAGCACCATCGGCCGCTTGCTGGGCGTGGCGATCCCGGTCAAGGGCGCGCCGCTGCAGATGATCGTGACCGAGCCGGCGCCACCGCTGGTCAACCACCTGGTCGCGCACGCCGACCGGCACCTGAGCCTCAAGCAGGCCGCGACGGGCGGGCTCATCGTCGGCGGCGGCTGGACCGCGGCCTTTGCCGAGGACATGCGGCTGAACCGCGCGGTGCGCGACAGCATCGAGGGCAACCTCTGGGTGGCGCGGCATGTGCTGCCCGCCGTGCGCGGCCTGCACGTGGTGCGCTGCTGGGCCGGCATGAACGTCAACATCGACGGCGCCCCGATCCTGGGCGAAGTGCCCGGGCGCCCCGGCTTCTTCAACGCCGTCACCTCCAACGGCTACACGCTCGCGCCGATCGCGGCACGGCTGGTCGCCGACCTGCTCGTGCACGGGCGCACCGACGTCGACCTTTCGCCCTTCCTCATCGACCGCTTTCTCTGACAACCGCATGACCACCCAGACCGACACCACCCGGGCGCGCGACACGCTGCGCGACTTCATCGACGCGCATTTCGACGAACAGGTGCGCACCCTCGCCGAACTGGTGCGCTGCCCTTCCGACAACCCGCCCGGCGACTGCACGCCGCATGCCGAGCTCACCGCCGGGATGCTCGAGGCGATGGGCTTCGAGGTCGAGCGCCACGCCGTGCCGGCCGACTTCGCGGCCGCGCACGGCATGCAGAGCGCGACCAACCTGATCGTGCGCGAGCGCTTCGGCGAGGGCGGCCCCGTGGTGGCGCTCAACGCGCACGGCGACGTGGTGCCCCCCGGCGCGGGCTGGAGCGTCGACCCCTACGGCGGCGAGGTGCGCGACGGCTGGCTCTACGGGCGCGGCGCCGCGGTGTCGAAGTCGGACTTCACCACCTACGCCTTTGCGCTGCGCGCGCTCAAGCACCTGGCCGCTTCGGGCGCCGCGATGGCGGGCGCGGTCGAGCTGCACCTGACCTACGACGAGGAAACCGGCGGCATGACCGGCCCCGGCTGGATCCTGTCGCACGGCCTGAGCCGGCCCGACTACGTGCTGTCGGCCGCCTTCTCGCACCACGTGGTGGTGGCGCACAACGGCTGCCTGCACCTCGAGGTGACGCTGCGCGGCATGTCGGCGCATGCCGCGCGGCCCGACACCGGCCATGACGCGATCGAGGCCGCCGCCACGCTGCTGCCGGCGCTCTACCGCTACCGCGACGGCCTTGCCGCGCGGCCCTCGCGCACGCCGGGCATCAGCCACCCGACGATGGTGGTCGGCCTGATCGAAGGCGGCATCAACACCAACGTGGTGGCCGACAAGCTGAGCCTGCGCATCGACCGCCGCATCGTGCCCGAGGAATCGCCCGAGGCCGTCGAGGCCGAGCTGCGCGAGGTGATCGAGGCCGCCTGCCGCAGCCTGCCCGGCATCGCGGTCGAGATCCGCCAGATTCTGCTGGCGCGGCCCTTCGCACCGGCGCCGGGTGCTGATGCGCTCGCCGCGATGGTCTGCCGCGAAGCCAGCGAGGTGATGGGCAAGCCGGTGACACCGATCGGCGTGCCGCTCTACACCGACGCGCGCCTGTACAGCGAGGCCGGCATTCCGACCGTGATGTACGGCGCCGGCCCCGAGTCGCTGCTCGAGGCCAACGGGCACCGCGCCGACGAGCGCGTGCCGCTCGACGACCTGCGCCGCGCCACGCGCGTGGTCGCCAACGTCCTGCATCGACTGCTCGCGCGCTGAAACACTGCGTAGGAAACGAAACCACCATGATCGAAATCAGCCACGTCAACAAGCACTACGGCGCCTTCCAGGTGCTGACCGACTGCACCACCCAGGTCCGCAAGGGCGAGGTGGTGGTGGTCTGCGGCCCTTCGGGCTCGGGCAAGTCCACGCTCATCAAGTGCGTCAACGCGCTGGAGCCGTTCCAGGGCGGCAGCATCACCGTCGACGGCGTCTCGGTGGGCCATCCGAAGACCGACCTCAACAAGCTGCGCGCGCGCGTCGGCATGGTGTTCCAGCACTTCGAGCTGTTCCCGCATCTGTCGATCGAGGAGAACCTGTCGATCGCGCAGCAGAAGGTGCTCAAGCGCTCGGCCGCCGAAGCGCGCGCCGCCACGATGGCGCTGCTCGAGCGCGTCGGCATGCGCGCCCATGCGCACAAATTCCCGGGCCAGCTCTCGGGCGGCCAGCAGCAGCGCGTGGCCATCGCCCGCGCGCTGGCGATGAACCCGGTCGCCATGCTGTTCGACGAGCCGACTTCGGCGCTCGACCCTGAAATGGTCAATGAAGTGCTCGACGTGATGGTCGAACTCGCGCGCGAGGGCATGACCATGATGTGCGTCACCCACGAGATGGGTTTTGCACGCAAGGTCGCGCACCGCGTGATCTTCATGGACCGGGGTCACATCGTCGAAGACTGCGCGAAGGAGGAGTTCTTCGGCAACCCGGCGGCGCG
>CAMLCW010000551.1 GCA_946478645.1 uncultured Variovorax sp. | reverse complement strand
ACGCGTTCTACAAGCAGGACACCATCCAGCACGTGCTGGTGCGCCACGAGCAGGCCGCCGTCCATGCCGCTGACGGCTATGCGCGCGCCACCGGCGAGGTCGGTGTGGCGCTGGTCACGTCGGGCCCGGGCCTGACCAATGCGGTCACCGGCATCGCCACCGCGTACATGGACTCGATCCCGATGGTGATCATCTCGGGCCAGGTCCCCACGGCGGCCATCGGCCTCGACGCCTTCCAGGAGTGCGACACCGTGGGCATCACGCGCCCGATCGTCAAGCACAACTTCCTCGTCAAGGACCCGAAGGACCTGGCGATCACCATGAAGAAGGCCTTCCACGTCGCCCGCAGCGGCCGGCCCGGCCCGGTGGTGGTGGACGTGCCGAAGGACGTCTCCTTCAAGAAGGTGGCCTACGCCGGCTATCCCGACAAGGTCGAGATGCGCTCGTACAACCCGGTGCGCAAGGGCCATGGCGGCCAGATCCGCAAGGCACTGCAGCTGCTGCTGAGCGCCAAGCGTCCCTATATCTACACGGGTGGCGGCGTGCTGCTGGGCAACGCCACGAACGAACTGCGCACGCTGGTCGACATGCTCGGCTACCCCGTCACCAACACGCTGATGGGCCTGGGCGCCTATCCCGCGAGCGACCGCAAGTTCCTCGGCATGCTGGGCATGCACGGCACGATCGAGGCCAACAACGCGATGCAGAACTGCGACGTGCTGCTGGCGGTCGGCGCGCGTTTCGACGACCGGGTGATCGGCAATCCGAAGCACTTCGCGCAGAACGAACGCAAGATCATCCACATCGACATCGATCCGTCGAGCATCTCCAAGCGCGTGAAGGTCGACATCCCGATCGTCGGCGACGTGAAGGACGTGCTCACCGAGCTGATCTCGATGATCCGCGAGAGCACCACCAAGCCCGATGCCGGCGCGCTCGCTGCGTGGTGGGAGACGATCGAGGCCTGGCGCAGCCGCGACTGCCTCAAGTACGACCGCGACAACAAGGACGTCATCAAGCCGCAATTCGTCGTCGAGACGCTGTGGAACATGACCAAGGACGCGGACACCTACATCACGTCCGACGTTGGCCAGCACCAGATGTGGGCCGCGCAGTACTACCGCTTCGACGAGCCGCGCCGCTGGATCAATTCGGGCGGCCTGGGCACCATGGGCGTGGGCATTCCGTACGCCATGGGCATCAAGCTCGCGAAGCCGCAGGCGGAGGTCTTCACCATCACCGGCGAAGGCTCGGTGCAGATGTGCATCCAGGAGCTTTCCACCTGCCTGCAGTACAACACGCCGATCAAGATCTGCTCGCTCAACAACCGCTACCTGGGCATGGTGCGCCAGTGGCAGGAGATCGAATACTCCGGCCGCTACAGCCACAGCTACATGGATGCGCTGCCCAACTTCGTGAAGCTCGCCGAGGCCTATGGTCACGTCGGCATGCTGATCGAGCGTCCACAAGACGTGGAGCCGGCGCTGCGCGAGGCGCGCAAGCTCAAGGACCGCACGGTGTTCATGGACTTCCGCACCGACCCCACCGAGAACGTGTTCCCGATGGTCAAGGCCGGCATGGGCATCACCGAAATGCTTCTGGGCGCCGAAGACCTCTGAACGGTCCGCGGCGCATTCGCTCAACTTTTTACTGACGAATCTATTGTCCGTCGAGCCCGCGCATTACCGTGCGCGGGGGAGGGCGGCGAGAAGAGGAGTCTTGCCAACATGAAACACATCATTGCAGTGCTGCTGGAGAACGAGCCCGGCGCGCTCTCCCGCGTGGTGGGCCTGTTCTCGGCCCGCGGCTACAACATCGAATCGCTGACCGTCGCGCCCACCGAGGATGCGAGCCTGTCGCGCATGACCATCGTCACCGCGGGCTCGGACGACGTGATCGAGCAGATCACCAAGCACCTCAACCGCCTGATCGAAGTGGTCAAGGTCGTCGACCTGACCGAAGGGGCCTACACCGAGCGCGAGCTCATGATGGTGAAGGTGCGCGCGGTCGGCAAGGAGCGCGAGGAGATGATGCGCATGGCCGAGATCTTCCGCGGCCGCATCATCGACGTGACCGACAAGAGCTACACGATCGAGCTCACCGGCGACCACGGCAAGAACGACGCGTTCCTCGAGGCGATCGATCGTGGCGCTATCCTCGAGACCGTTCGCACCGGCGCGAGCGGCATCGGGCGCGGCGAGCGCATCCTGCGGGTCTGACCCTCATGAAAAACGGAGCTCGGTCGCTGCCCGTTCGGGCTGAGCTTGTCGAAGCCCCCGCGCGAGCGGGGACTGCATTGAGCCCTTCGACAGGCTCAGGACGAACGGCACAACAACACACTGCAACCCGCACATCTATCTGGAGAACATCATGAAGGTTTACTACGACAAGGACGCCGACCTCAGCCTCATCAAGGGCAAGACGGTCGCCATCATCGGCTACGGCTCGCAGGGCCATGCGCATGCGCAGAACCTGAACGACAGCGGCGTGAAGGTCGTGGTCGGCCTGCGCAAGGGCGGCGC
>CAMLCW010000550.1 GCA_946478645.1 uncultured Variovorax sp. | reverse complement strand
ATCACACGGCAGTTTCCGCAGGCCTTCGAGGCGCTGCACGTGCAGCGCCTGGCCGCCACCTACAGCGCCATGATGGACGGGCTGCAGCGCATGTGCCCCGCCGGCTCGCCGCCGCACATCGCGCTGCTCACGCCGGGCCCCTACAACGAGACCTACTTCGAGCACGCCTACCTGGCGCGCTACCTCGGCCTCACGCTGGTCGAGGGCAACGACCTCACGGTGCGCGACCAGCGGCTCTACCTCAAGACGCTGCAGGGGCTGCGGCCGGTGCACGGGCTCATCAAGCGGCTCGACGACCAGTTCCTCGATCCGCTCGAGCTGCGGCCCGACTCCACCTTGGGCGTGCCCGGCCTGCTGCAAGCGGTCCGCGCCGGCAACGTGCTGGTGGCCAACATGCCGGGATCGGCATTCCTCGAATCCCCCGCGCTGCTGGGTTTCCTGCCCGGGCTCGCGCGGCGCCTCATCGGCGAGAAGCTCAGCCTGCCCGCGCTGCCCACCTGGTGGTGCGGCGAGCGCGCGGCGCTCGATGCGGTGCTGCCGCAGCTCGGCGCCTCGGCCATCAAGCCGACCTATCCCGGCATCGACGGGCAGACCAGCTTCGATGCGGTACTCGGCAGCCAGCTCGGCCGGCGCCAGCTCGACGAATGGGCCGGGCGCATCCTGCGCGACGGCGATGCCCACACGGTGCAAAGCTACCTGCCGCTGTCGCAGATGCCCACCTGGGCCAGCGACATGGGGCCGGGCCACATCGCGCCGCGCGCGATGCTGCTGCGCGTGTTCGCAGTGAGCGACGGCGCGCAGTCGTGGCGCGTGCTGCCCGGCGGGCTCGCCCGGCTCGCGGGCCGCGACGCGCAGATCGCATCGATGCAGCGCGGCGGCAGCAGCGCCGACGTGTGGGTGCAGACCGATGGCGAGGTCGACCGCACCACCCTGCTGCAGCCGCATGCCACCACCGCCTCGCTCGCGCGGCACCGCGCGCCCGTCACCAGCCGTGCGGCCGAGAACATGTTCTGGCTCGGCCGCTACACCGAGCGGGCCGAGAACGCGGTGCGGCTCGCGCGGCTGGTGCTCGACCTGCTCGGCAGCGAAGACCAGTCGTCGCGCCCGCTGCTCGAATGGCTGCACCGCATGGCGCTGCGCAATGCGCTGGTGCCCGAGGGCGTGCCGAGCGCGCCGCAGTCGCGCCGCGTGTTCGAGCGCGCGCTGGTCGCCGAGCTCGGCGACGTGGCGCGCGGCGGCAGCGTGGGCTACAGCCTGCGCTGCATCCGCCAGGCTGCGGCGGCCGTGCGCGAACGGCTCTCGCAAGACAATTGGAACCAGATCGTGCGCACAGAGGCCGAGTTCCTGCGCCGCGCGGCCGAGCAGGCCGGCGAAGGCAGCTTTGCGACCCCCGTCGCGCTGCGCGCGCTCGAAGCGGCCAGCACCGCGCTGGCCGCGATGACCGGCGCGCAGACCGACCGCATGACGCGCGACGACGCCTGGCGCCTGCTCTCGATCGGGCGCCACATCGAACGCCTGGGCTTTTTGTCGAGCGCGCTCGCGGCCGGCTTCGACGGCGGCGCGGTGCACGAGGCGAGCGGCTTCGAGGCGATGGTGGCGCTGTTCGACAGCACCATCACCTTCCATGCGCGCTACCAGCAGCGGCGCGACGTCGCGACCCTGGTCGACCTGCTCGTGCTCGATACGGAGAACCCGCGCTCGCTCGCCTGGGTGACGCAGACGCTGCGCGGGCGCATCGCGCGGCTCGCGGGCAGCGCGCCGGGCAAGCTCACCGCGCTGTCGTACGAGCTGCCCGACCCCGCGGCCTGGTCGCTCGAGCCACTGTGTGCCGCCGGCGCCGACGCGAGCCATCCCGCGCTGATGCAATTGCTCGGCCAGTGCGAATCCGCCGCCTACCACGTGTCGGACGCCATCGGCATCCGCTACTTCACGCTCACCTCGGAGTCGCTGCGCTCGGTCGGCGCCTGACATTCACACCCCACCCATGCGCCTGCACGTCACGCACGAAACCCGCTACGCCTATTCGCCCGCGGTCGAGACCGCGCAGCACCTGGCCCACCTGAAGCCGCTCGCCACCGCGTCGCAGCGCCTCGTGAGCCACAGCCTCACGGTCGTGCCGACACCCGCGCAGCACCACGAGCGGCCTGATGTCTACGGCAACACGCGCGCCTTCTTCGCGCTCGACGCCACGCACGACAGCCTGGTGGTCACGGCCGAGAGCGTGGTCGAGACCTCGGAGCCCGCGCCCGCCCCCGCCGCCGCGCGCGCGCTCGCCTGGGAGGCCGTGCGCGAGCGCTTCCGCTACCGCAAGGGCGCGGTGTTCGATGCCGCCTCGGAGTTCGTCTTTCCGTCGCCCTACGTGCCGCGCCACGACGACTTCGCGGCCTATGCGCGCGAGAGCTTCACGCCCGGGCGCCCCGCCTTCGAGGCCGCGATGGACCTGACCGAGCGCATGTACCGCGACTTCGACTACGACGCCGACAGCACCGAGATCAACACGCCCGCGGTCGAGGCGCTCGCGCAG
>CAMLCW010000549.1 GCA_946478645.1 uncultured Variovorax sp. | reverse complement strand
CATCAGCAACGGTGCAGCCGCCGCCCTCACCTTCGCGCGCGAAGGCGCCAAGGTGCTCTGCGCCGACCGGTCGCCCGAAGCCGCGGCGGCCACGGTGCGCATGGTCCGCGACGGCGGCGGCATCGCCGAGCCCTTCGAGGCCGACGTGCGCAGCAGCGCGCAGATCGCGGCCATGGTGCGCCACTGCATCGAGCGTTTCGGCCGCATCGACGTGCTGCACCACAACGTGGGCGTGGAGGAATTCGGCGAGCTGCTCGAAGTGACAGAGGACTCCTGGGACCGCGTGCATGCGATCAACCTCAAGGGCCCGATGCTCACGGCGCGCGAGGTGGTGCCGCACATGATCCGCCAGGGCGGCGGCTCGATCATCAACATCTCTTCGATCGCGAGCCGCAAGTGGAGCCCGATGCAGTTCCTGTCGTACAGCACCTCGAAGGCGGCGCTCAACCACATGACGCGCGTCGTGGCGCGGCAGTACGCGCCGCACCAGGTGCGCTGCAACGTGATCGTGCCCGGGCTGATCGACACGCCGCATGCCGCGGCCCTCTTCCATGACGAGGAAGCCGCGCGCGCCGGCCGCGAGATGCGCAACGCGCGCTGTCCGATGGGCCGCCAGGGCTCGGCCTGGGACGTGGCGAATGCGGCGCTCTACCTCGCCTCCGACGAATCGAGCTACGTCACCGGCCTCGAACTCGTGGTCGACGGCGGGCTGTCGCTGTAGCCGCGTATCCGAACCCCACCCACAAGAAGGAGACATCACCATGCGCAGGATCTGGATTGCAGCGGCGCTCGCGGGCCTGGCGCTCGCGGCGCGGGCCGAGACGCCCTCGGACTATCCCTCGCGGCCGATCCGCTTCGTGCTGATCTCGGCCGCGGGCAGCGGCGGCGACACGCTCGGGCGGCTGCTCGCCGACAAGATGGCGCCGCTGGTCAAGGGCGTGTTCGTGATGGAGAACAAGCCCGGTGCGAGCGGCGCGATCGCGACCGACTTCGTCGCCAAGGCGCCGCCCGACGGCTACACGATCGGCATCGGCGGCGCGACCACGCATGTGCTGCTGCCCGCGAGCAATCCCAAGCTCTCGTACGACTCGGTGAAGGACTTCGCGCCGATCGGCCAGGTCGGCACCGCGTCGATCCTGCTGATCGCGACCAACGACTTCCCGGCGAACAATGCCAAGGAACTCGTCGCGCTCGCGAAGAAGGCGCCCGGCAGCGTGCAGTACGCGAGCTGGGGCATCGCGTCGACCGGCCATTTCTGCGGCGAGCTGTTCAACCTGCGCACGCAGGCGCAGATGAGCCACATCCCCTACAAGTCGGTGGTGCAGATCCAGACCGACATGCTCGGCGGCCACGTCAAGCTGGCCTACGTCGACATGGCCTCGGGCACGCCGATGGTGAAGTCGGGCAAGGTGAAGGCGATCACCGCCTGCACCTCGCGCTCGCCGAGCCTGCCCGAGGTGCCGAGCTACGACGACGAGGGCATCGATTTCGCGGGCAAGCGCATGGGCGCGTTGCGCTGGGCGCTGTACGCCCCCGCGGGCACGCCGAAGCCGATCGTCGCCAGGCTCTCGGCGGCGCTCAAGCAGGTGGTCGAGATGCCCGACGTGAAGGCGCGCCTGCTCGACCTGGGCATCACCGCGGCCTACGTGGGCGGCGACGACCTGCGCAGCATGACGGCGGCCGACATCGAAGGCTGGAAGCAGATCGCCAAGGCGGCGAACATCAGCAATGAATGAAGGCGCGGCGCTCCGGCTGCTGGACGGGCGCGTGGCGCTCGTCACGGGTGCGTCGCGCGTGCGCGGCATCGGGCTCGCGACCGCGCGGCTCTTCGCGCAGCACGGCGCGCGCGTGGCGCTGCTCGACCTCGACGAGGGCGAGGCCGAAGCGGCCGCGCAATCGATCGGTGCGGCACACATCGGCATCGGCTGCGATGTGCGCGATGCCGAAGCCTGCGCCGCGGCGGTGGCGCGCGTGCTGCAGTGGGCCGGCCGCATCGACGTGCTGGTGAACAACGCCGCCGTCACGCAGAAGCGCGCGCTGCTCGACGTGACGCCGGACGACTTCGACACGGTCGTGTCGATTGCGCTGCGCGGCACGCTGCAGATGTCGCAGTGCGTGATTCCGGCGATGCGCGCGCAGCGCAGCGGCTCGATCGTCTGCATCTCGTCGATGTCGGCGCAGCAGGGCGGCGGCGTGTTCGGCGGCAGCCACTACTGCGCCGCCAAGGCCGGCGTGCTGGGCCTGATGCGCGCCATGGCGCGCGAACTCGGCCCCGACGGCGTGCGCGCGAACGCGGTCACGCCCGGGCTGGTGATGACGGACTTCTCGCGCGGCGCGACCTCGGACGAGCGCAAGCAGGAGTTGGGCAAAGGCTTTCCGCTCGGGCGCGTGGGCACGCCCGAGGACATCGCGGGCGCGTGCCTGTACCTGGCCTCGGACCTGTCTTCTTTCATGACCGGCGCGACGCTCGACGTCAATGGCGGCGCCTACATGCGCTGAGCCGCACGCACTTCTTCAAGGATCGA
>CAMLCW010000548.1 GCA_946478645.1 uncultured Variovorax sp. | reverse complement strand
GAAAGCCCGGAACCGGTGGTGATCGTCGCGCACAGCCTCGGCTGCATCGCCACCACGCCCCTGCCGCCCGCGGCCGCCGCGCGCGTGCGCGGGGCGCTGCTGGTGGCCCCGGCCGATCCGGAGCGGCGCGCCGCGCTGGCCGACTTCGCGCCCGTGCCGCATGCGCCGCTGCCGTACCGCAGCATCGTGGTGGCGAGCAGCAACGACCCGTATTGCCCCATTCGCCTCGCGGGCGCATATTCGCGCGCCTGGGGCAGCGAGTTCGTTCGCATGCAGAATGCGGGCCATATCAACATCGATTCGGGGCATGGGGAATGGCCGCTCGGCCTGGCCCTGCTCCAGTCGCTGACCGACGAGCCCGCCGCCTGGCCGGCGAGCCGTGAACCCTCAGGAACCTTGGCAACCACATGACAACGAGACTCAAGACCTTCACCGCCATGCTCGTGCTGGCATCTTCCGCACTGGCTGGCGGCAACGCCCTCGCGCAGGGCAGCAACACGCTGCTGAATGCGTCGTACGACGTGGCGCGCGAGTTCTACAAGGACTACAACGCCGCCTTCGTGGCCCACTACAAGAAGACCACCGGCAAGGATGTGAAGATCGACCAGTCGCATGGCGGCTCGAGCGCGCAGGCCCGCTCCGTGGCCGACGGCCTCGATGCCGACGTGGTGACCATGAACACCACCACCGACATCGACTTCCTCGCCACGACCGGCGCGGTCGCGAAGGACTGGAGCAAGAAGTTCCCCGAGAACGCCGCGCCCACCACCTCGACCATGCTGATGCTCGTGCGCAAGGGCAATCCCAAGGGCATCAAGGACTGGGACGACCTCGTCAAGCCCGGCATCCAGGTGGTGGTCGTCAACCCGAAGACCGGCGGCAACGGCCGCTATGCGTACCTTGCGGCCTGGGGCTACATCAAGAAGAAGGGCGGCACCGACGCGCAGGCGGCGGAGTTCGTCGGCAAGCTGTTCAAGAACGTGCCGGTGCTGGCACGCGGCGGGCGCGACGCGACCACCGCCTTCCTGCAGCGCAACATCGGCGATGCGCTGATCACCTTCGAATCGGAAGTGGTCTCCATCGACCGCGACTTCGGCACCGGCAAGGTCGACACCGTCTATCCTTCGATCAGCATCGTGGCCGAGAACCCGGTCGCGATCGTCGATCGCACGGTCAAGAAGAAGGGCACGGGCGAGCTCGCCAAGGCCTACCTCGACTGGCTCTATTCCGAAGAGGCGCAGGAGATCGCGGCCAAGCATGCGCTGCGCCCGCGCTCGCAGGCGGTGCTCAAGAAGTACGCCGCCACCTTCAAGCCGCTGCAGCTCTTCACGGTGCAGGAACTCTTCGGCAGCCTCGGCGAGGCGCAGAAGGTGCACTTCAACGACGGCGGCCAGTTCGACAAGCTCTACACCCCCGGCGGAAAGTAAATGAGCGGCGCTGTCTCTTCGGCGCTCCCGTCCGCGGGAGCGCCGCTTTCGCGTGCGAACAAGGCAGGGGCCAGCAAGCGCGTGCTGCCGGGCTTTCACATCACGCTCGGCTTCTCGATCTTCTATCTCTGCCTGATCGTGCTGATCCCGCTGTCGGCACTGGTGTTCAAGACCTTCGCGCTGACCTGGGCGCAGTTCTGGGAGGCCGTGACCGCACCGCGCGTGATGGCCTCCTACCGCCTGACCTTCGGCGCCTCGCTGCTAGCGGCCATGGTGAATGCCGTGTTCGGACTGCTGGTGGCCTGGGTGCTGGTGCGCTACAAGTTTCCGGGCAAGCGCATCGTCGATGCGCTGGTCGATCTGCCTTTCGCGCTGCCGACGGCGGTGGCGGGCATTTCGCTCACCGCGCTGCTCGCGGGCAACGGCTGGATCGGGCAATGGCTCGAACCGCACGGCATCAAGCTCGCCTTCACGCCGGCCGGCGTGGTGGTGGCGCTGATCTTCATCGGGCTGCCTTTCGTGGTGCGCACGGTGCAGCCGGTGCTCGAAGACGCCGAGAAAGAACTCGAAGAGGCCGCCACCTCGCTCGGCGCCACGCGCCTGCAGACCTTCACCAAGGTGATCTTCCCGTCGATCGCGCCCGCGCTGCTCACCGGCTTTGCCATGGCCTTTGCGCGCGCCATCGGTGAATACGGCTCGGTGATCTTCATCGCCGGCAACATGCCGATGATCTCGGAGATCACGCCGCTGATCATCATCGGCAAGCTCGAGCAATACGACTTCGCGGGCGCCACGGCGGTCGCGCTGGTGATGCTCGTCATTTCCTTCGTGCTGCTGCTCGTCATCAATGGCCTCCAGGCCTGGCAGCGCCGCAGGGCGGGAGCCTGACATGAGCGCACCTTCCAAAGTCATCCGCCGCACGCAGGCCGGCACCACCGAGTCCGCCTGGGTGCGCTGGCTCCTGATCGGCATCGCGCTGGCATTCATGTTCCTGTTCCTCGTGCTGCCGCTCGCCGCGGTCGCGACCGAGGCGCTGCGCAAGGGCGTCGACGCCTACCTCGAGGCGCTGAAAGAGCCCGATGCCTGGAGCGCGATCCGCCTGAC
>CAMLCW010000547.1 GCA_946478645.1 uncultured Variovorax sp. | reverse complement strand
ATTTCCGCATGCCCAGCCTTCCCAGTCCCACGCAGCCCGCCACCATCACGATTGCCCCGCTGGAAGTGCGCTCCGCCAGCCTCGCAGAGCAGGCGTACGAACGGCTGCGCATGCTGATCCTCGACCGGCAGATATCGCCGGGCAGCCCGCTGCAGGAGGCGAGGCTGGCCGAAGACCTGCGCATCTCCCGCACACCCATGCGCGAGGCCCTGGTGCGGCTCGCGGGCGAAGGCCTGCTGGTGCGGCGCGATGCGCGCTCATATGCGGTGCGCGCGCTCGGCACCAAGGAATACTTCGACTGCATGCGCGCGCGCGAGGTGATCGAGTGCGAGGCCATTGCGCTCGCGGTGGGCAAGATCACCGACGCCGAGATCGAGGCGCTCGAAGCCGACATCCGCGCGCTCGGCGAAGGCGAGCACAGCGAGACCGAGCACTGGCACTTCGACGACCGCTTCCATCTGCTGATCGCCAATGCCAGCGGCAACGTGGTGTTCCCGCGACTGGTGGAAGAACTGCGCGTCAATGCAAGGCTGTTCCGGCTGCACAGCCCGCTGCACCGCCACAGCGAGAACCACGACGAGCACGGCGAGATCGTCCGCGCGCTGCGCACCCGCGATGTCGACAAGGCCCGCACGGCCATGCGCGAGCATCTGCGCAGCCTCCAGGAAGACGTCCGGCGCGCCCTGATCGGCTGACCGACCGGCCGCCGGGCCGCAAGCTGCGCCCTACTTGCGCTTGAGCATCTGCGTCACTTCGTCGACGTTCGCCTGGATGCGCTGGCGCACCACCTCGAACGCATCGGCCTGCGATTTGGCGGCGAGACTTGCGAGTTCCTGGATGTCGTTGGCCGCGCGCTGCAACGACTGCCGCCCGAGCGCATCGAGCTTGGCGAAGTTCTCCTTCGCGTCCTTGCCCGGCATGCCCTTGGCTGCCGCCTGCCATTCGCCGACGGCCTGCTTGATCATCTCGGTCTGGCGCTGCACCACCGTCTGCAGGCCCTGGAACGACTTCTCGTTGGCCTCCATCAGCGCCTGCAGATCCTTGCGGCTGTTCTCCAGCGCCTTGGCGGCACCGCCCGTGAGGTCGAGGCCCTGCAGGCGCTCGGTCATGGCTTTGAGCGGGTTGAACATGTCTCCGCCGCCGCCGGCGGCCGCCTTGCCGTCGGCGGCGGTCTCGCTGCGGTGCGCGGTGGTCTTGCGGGGGGCGGCTTTCCTGGCAGTGGCCATGGCGACATCTCCTGTTGCGTCGTGAGAGGAAGGAAAAAAGGCGCGGCCGCCCGGGCGGCAAGGTGCCGTCGCCACGATACGCCGGCCGCCCGTTTTTCTCAATGTGGGAAGTCCCGCCGATTGGCGCCGGAGGGCCTCACGCTTACAATCGCCGCTTCCGAGGAGCGTTGCAGCGCCATCAGGCGTGAGGCTCGGACCACATCGCAACCACGCTCACCCGCTGTTCTCGCGGTGAGCCTCTTTCCCCGAACGCAGTGGCATCTTTCAAACCAGCTTTGTTGGAGTTTTCATGAGCGCCGTTCTCAAGCCCACCCCCGTCTCCTCCGCCGACCAGGCGATCGCCGACCTGTCCCTTGCCGCCTGGGGCCGCAAGGAAATCCGGATCGCCGAAACCGAAATGCCCGGCCTGATGGCCATCCGCGAGGAATTCGCGAAGTCGCAGCCGCTCAAGGGCGCGCGCATCACGGGCTCGCTGCACATGACGATCCAGACGGCCGTGCTGATCGAGACGCTGCAGGCGCTCGGCGCCGAGGTGCGCTGGGCCTCGTGCAACATCTTCTCGACGCAGGACCATGCCGCCGCCGCCATTGCCGCCGCAGGCACGCCGGTGTTCGCGATCAAGGGCGAGTCGCTCAAGGACTACTGGGACTACACCCACGCCATCTTCGACTTCGGTCCCAAGGACTCGAAGGGCGAAGGCCCGAACATGATCCTCGACGACGGCGGCGACGCCACGCTGCTGATGCACCTGGGCCAGCGCGCCGAGAAGGACCAGAGCGTGCTGGCCAATCCCTCTAGCGAGGAAGAGCGCATCCTGTACGCGGCCATCAAGGCCAAGCTGGCCGTCGATGCCACCTGGTACACGCGCAAGTCAGCCGAGATCATCGGCGTGACCGAGGAAACCACCACCGGCGTGCACCGCCTCAACGAGATGAGCGCCAAGGGCACGCTGCTGTTCCGCGCCATCAACGTGAACGACTCGGTCACCAAGAGCAAGTTCGACAACCTGTACGGCTGCCGCGAGTCGCTGGTCGACGGCATCAAGCGCGCGACCGACGTGATGATCGCCGGCAAGGTGGCCTGCGTGGCCGGCTACGGCGACGTGGGCAAGGGCTCGGCCCAGGCCCTGCGCGCGCTGAGCGCCCAGGTGTGGGTGACCGAGATCGACCCGATCAACGCGCTGCAGGCCGCGATGGAAGGCTACAAGGTCGTGACCATGGAATATGCCGCCGACAAGGCCGACATCTTCGTGACCACCACCGGCAACCGCGACGTGATCCGCCACGAGCACATGGCCGCTATGAAG
>CAMLCW010000546.1 GCA_946478645.1 uncultured Variovorax sp. | reverse complement strand
TGGATGTCGGCGCCGTCTTCAATGTAGAGGCGGCGCACCTTCTGGCCTTCGGGGCCGGTCTGGTGCGTCTTGAGCTGCATGCCGAGGATCTCGCCGGCCAGCTTCTTGACGTCGTCGATCGACTTGGCCACCTTCACGCCGCCGCCCTTGCCGCGGCCGCCCGCGTGGATCTGGGCCTTGACGACCCACACCGGGCCTCCAAGCTTCTGGGCGGCCTCGACCGCCTCCTGAACCGTGTAGGCCGGAATGCCGCGCGGCACCGGCACGCCGAACTTGGCAAGAATTTCCTTGCCTTGGTACTCGTGAATCTTCATGAGGGATGTCTCTCGGAAGGAGGGGTTGGGAACGGAAGACCTGGCGTCTGAAGCTGTTTCTGCTCTGTTGCTCGCGGGCGACGGCAGCCTGTAGGCTGGGGGCGGCGAACAACCGCGGACTGTATCATGGTGCGCCGCACCAATACTCGACGCGCGGTTGCGGTCAATACGTACTTCTAGCAGGCACCCATCATGGCCAAGGTTTTCATCGACGGCGAAGCCGGTACCACCGGCTTGCAAATTCGCGAGCGGCTCCAGACGATGCCGCAGATCGAACTCGTGAGCATTGCGCCCGAGCTGCGAAAAGACGTCAACGCCAAGCGCGAACTCATGGCGGGCGTCGACCTGGTGGTGCTGTGCCTGCACGACGATGCGGCCCGCGAGTCGGTGGCGCTGATCGACCAGTTGTCGGGCAAGAAACCCAAGATCATCGACGCCTCGACCGCGCACCGCGTGTCGCCCGGCTGGGTGTTCGGCTTTCCCGAGCTGGTCGCCGGTCACTGGCAGGCTGTGGCCGCGGCCGACCGCGTCGGCAATCCTGGCTGTTACGCCACCGGCGCCATCGCGATCGTGCGCCCGCTGGTCGATGCGGGCCTGCTGCCGGCCGACTTCCCGATCTCGCTGCCCTCGGTCAGCGGCTATTCGGGCGGCGGCCGCACCATGATCGAGGCCTACGAGAAGGGCGAGGCCGCGCTGTTCGAAACCTATGCGCTCGGCCTCAAGCACAAGCACATCCCCGAGATCATGACGTACACCGGCCTGACCCGCCGGCCCGTCTTCATCCCCTCGGTCGGCAACTTCAAGCAGGGCATGCTCGTGCAGCTGCCGCTGCACCTCGACCTGCTGCCCGGCAAGCCCAAGGCCGGCGACCTGCACGAGGCCCTGGCCGCGCATTACGCCAAGAGCAACACGCCCGAGCAGTTCGTCAAGGTGCTGCCGCCGACCGAGGACGGCAAGCTCGACGCGCTGGCGCTCAACGACACCAACCAACTCGAGCTGCGCGTGTTCCCGAACGAGGACCACCACCACGCCGTGGTGATCGCGCGGCTCGATAACCTCGGCAAGGGCGCGAGCGGCGCCGCGGTGCAGAACCTCAAGCTGATGCTGGCGCTCTGAGCGCCGTCAGGCGGCCTCGAGCAGCTGGCGCAGCGACTGCAGGTCGCGTGCGACCCAGTCGGCGTCGCGCTCGAACGCGGCATCGTCCATGTGCGGCTGCCGCAGCAGCGTGAACTGCAGCTCGCACACGCCAGGCGCCACACCGATCACGCGAAACGGCAGATAGACCTCGGGCACGCCGTCGGGCGCGACCCAGTGGTCGAGCACGCCGAAATCGTTGGCGGGCGCAAAGCGCATGCGGACCTCGCCGCTTTCGGGCGTCGTCACCTTCCAGTGATCGCCTTGCGGCACCAGCGCACTCCGGGCCAGGCCGCTGGCCCAGTCGGGCAGCCGCGCCGGATCGGCGGCCAGCGCATAGGCGCGGCGCCAGTCGCAGGCCACGCGCTGCGTGATGACGCGCGATGGCGCGCCGTGGGTGTCGTCACTCGTCGTCCGTGGGTTCATCGAAATCGCTCCTGAGGACCTTGGCCACCACCGCGCCCGAGAAACCGCGCGCGAGCAAAAAACGTGTTTGCTTCGCCCGCTCTTTTGCATCTGCAGGCGGCGCATCGAAGCGACGGCGCCACAGCGCGGTGGCGCGTTCGACTTCGGTGTGCTGCAGGCTCGCCACCGCCTCGGCGATGGCCTCGGGCGCAATGCCCTTGGCCTGCAGTTCCTGCCGCACCCGCGCAGCGCCCGAGCGCGCCGCCCGCTGGTGCAGCACCGAAGCGACCACGCGCGGCTCGCTGATGAAGTCCTTGGCGACCAGTTCGTCGAGCGCCTTGGCCAGCGTGCCGGGTTCTTCTTCGTGCTTCGCGAGCTTGCGCTCGAGCTCCGCGCGCGAATGCTCGCGCTGGCTCAGGAGCCGCAGCGCCCGGCCTTTGAGGGAAGGAGCACCGAAAGCCATCGTGTGTCGCTTGCACGGCCGGAAACGGCCGTGCCCCCTCGCCTTACTCGCCCTTGTCGGCCTTGGCCGCCTTGGCAGGCTTCTCGGCCTTTTCGGGTACCGGCGCGCCGGCATCTGCCGCGAGCAGCGGAATGCCCAGCGACTCGCGCACCTTGTTCTCGATCTCGCGCGACAGCTCGGGGTTCTCGCGCAGGAACTCGCGTGCGTTGTCGCGGCCCTGGCCGATC
>CAMLCW010000545.1 GCA_946478645.1 uncultured Variovorax sp. | reverse complement strand
CATTTCCGATTCGCGCATGAGCGGCACGCACTACGGCACCTGCGTGCTGCACGTGTCGCCCGAGTCGGCCGTCGGCGGGCCGCTCGCGCTCTTGAAGACGGGCGACGAGGTGCGGCTCGACATCGGCGCGCGCAGCCTCGACATGCTCGTGAGCGACGAAGAGCTGGCCGCGCGCCGTGCCGCCTGGCAGCCGCCGGCGCCCGCCTATGCGCGCGGCTACACGAAGATCTTCCAGCACGAGGTGACGCAGGCGCACCTCGGTTGCGACTTCGCGAGCCTCGCGGGCAACGCCGCGACGCCCGAACCGCAAATTTACTGACGTCCCCCGAAGCGCCTTCGGCGCTTCCCCCCACTGGGGGGCGCACCCGGTGGCCCGGCAAAGCCGGTTCCACGGGTGCCCACGGCTGAGCCCGGGTTTGGCTTCAGGGCGTCAAGCGTAAGAAGAGCAGAGTTCGCCTTCGGCCTTCATCGCGTCGAAGGCGCTGTAGTCGGCCTGCCAGGCATTGCCTTCGCGCAGCGTGAGCGCCTCGAGGTCGGCCAGCGTGGCGGCGCCGTCCTTCTTCAGTTGCTCGGCGCACTTGTCGAGGTCCGGAAAGTTCTGCAGCGCCTGCCACCACACCGCGCGGCCCGCCAGGAAGCCGTGGGCGCCCGCGGCGTAGGCGTACGCCATCACGCGCAGGAACTGCTGCGAGGTCACGCCGGCCGAGAGCATCACCCAGGGGATGTTCGCGCCCTTGCAGATCGCCCCCATCTGGTCGAACCAGCCTTGCGCCGCCTTGTGCGCGGCGCTGCCGTCGCGTGCGGGCAAGGTGGCGCCGGGCAGCGGGCTTTCGAGCTTGAACAGATCGACGCCGTATTCGGGCTTGGCAAACTCGCGCACGCTTTCGATCACGAGCTCGGGCATCTTCTCGGGCGACTCGATGTAGTCGACCGTGTGGCGCTCGCTCTTCGGGAACGGATAGACCAGCAGTTCGAGCACCAGCGGGATGTCCCACTGGCGGCACTCTTCGCCGATCTTGCGCACGTAGTCTTTCTGGTGCGCGAGCACGTCGGGCTCGGCATCGGGGCGGTACCAGGCCAGCACCTTCACGCCGTCGCCGCCGGCGCGCTTGATCTTCTCGACGCTCCAGTCGTCGATGGAGTGCGAGAGGCGGCCGCCGGGCGTGTCGCGGAAGCGGTGGTCTTCGAGCGTGACGACGAGGCCGGTGTGCGCGGGCAGCTTTTGCAGTGCGGCGGGGAAGGCGTAGTTCGGATCGAACAGCATGGCGCTCGCATGCGCGCCGAGCGTGTCGACGAGCGTGCGCTTGACGGCGACCATGTCGCCGAAGCTGACGTCGGCCGGCGCGATGCCGCGCTTGGCACCGATCAGTTGCGCGATCGGCGGGCGCTGGTCGAGCGCGACCATGGTGAAGTGGCCCTGGGGCGTGGCCATGCGGCGCATGCCCCAGTTCTTGCCGAGTTGAAGAGAAGGCTTGGTCATGAAGGGATCACTCCTGAATGGAATCGACGAGGGACATCGCGGTGGCGAAATCGGGCACCCCGGCGCGTCCGCCGGGTCGTGTGCACTTGAGGGCCGCCACCGCGGCGGAAAACTGGAAGGCGCGGCGCACGGGCCAGCCGGCGCCGATGGCGAATGCGAACGCGCCGTGGAAGACATCGCCGGCACCCGTGGTGTCGACGGCCTGCACCTGGAAAGCGGGCAGGCTGTGCAGGCCTTCGGCATCGGCCCATCGCAGGCCGTGTTCGCCGAGGGTCACGGCCGCGAGGCGGCAGCCGCGCGAGAGCGCGAAGTTCAACTGGTCGTCGACGGAGCGCGCATCGGCGGCATAGCCGGCGAGGCCGGGCTCCGAGAAGATGGCGTGGTCGGTGTGCGGCAGCAGCATGTCGAACACGGCGGCCTCCGACACGTCGCCGTCGAGCACGGTGGGCAGGCCACGGTCGCGCGCCGCGCCAAAGAGCGCGAGCGCGCCTTCGGGCCAGCGTGGATCGGCGAGCACGGCGTCGGTCTCGGCCAGCGCGTCGAGCGGCAGCCAGGTCGGGTCGGCCGGCAGGTCGGCACCGCGGAAGTTGACGATCATGCGTTCGCCGCGCGCATCGACGACGATGCCCGAAACCGACGAGCGCGCACCCGCAAACAGACGGAAGCGCGACACGTCGACGCCCAAAGCGGTGAGTTGCGCCTTCATTTCATGGCCGGCGCTGTCTTCACCCGCGCGGCCCCAGAACTGCACGGACGCACCGAGCTTCGCAGCCGCCGCGGCCGCATTGGCCGCCATGCCGCCGCCGCCTTCGCGGACGTCGTTGGCGCGCGTCTTGCCACCGCCGTGGGGCAGGGTGTCGACCTGCCAGGTGACGTCGAGCGCGGAGAGGCCTAGGCAGATGACGCGGGGGGTGGGGCGTTCTTTCGCTGTCATTTCGTATGTTGTTGTTGCGGGTGCCGCTGTTCGGGGCGCCGCTGTTCAGGGCGCGTGCCCAGGCCACCGGGTACTCCCCTCCGCGAATGTCCCCCGCCTTCGGCTCCTCCTTTATTTCGCTGCGCGGAGCACCCGGTACCCTGGGCACAGGGCACGCTCGTGGTGCATCGCTGATCAACG
>CAMLCW010000544.1 GCA_946478645.1 uncultured Variovorax sp. | reverse complement strand
CCCCGGGTGGAACGGGCCGACGTGGTAGTCCTCGAGGTACACCTCGATGAAGGTCTTCCAGTTGTAGTTGCACTCGTGCAGCTCGACGTGGTCGAGCGCATAGCCCTCGAAGTCGAGCTCGGCGCGCGGGCCGAGCTTGGCCAGGTCGGCCGCCACGTCGCGCCCGTTGGCCTCGAACAGCAGGCCGTTCCACTCGGTCAGCGGATAGTTGTGCAGGTTCAGGCACGGGTCCTGCTCGAAGTGGGGTGCGCCAATCAGCGTGCCGGTGGTGCGCGGGTCGCTCGCCGCATAGGTCCAGCGGTGCAGCGGGCAGACGATGTTGCCGCCCGTCTGGCTGTCGAGCTGGCCGCGGCCCTGCAGGATCAGCGCCTGCCGGTGGCGGCACACGTTGGAGATGAGCTCCACCCCCTTGGGCGTGTGCACCAGCGCGCGGCCCTGGTGCTCCTGCGGCAAGGTGTGGAAGTTGCCCGGCTCCGGCACGGCCAGCCGGTGGCCCACGTAGCGCGGGCCGTGCGCGAAGAGCGCCTGCATTTCGCGCGCGTAGAGCGACTCGTCGAAGTACGCGGAAACTGGAAGTTGGCTCGCGGCCTGCTGCAGTTGAAGACTTAAATCAGACATGGAGGACCTGACCAAGCTCCCCACAGGGAGAAAAGAGAAAGACGGAAGGCGCCGTGCGGCGATGCGACGGCCCGAAGAGTTGTGCCGGCGCGGCCGGCGGGGGAATCGGGCATTGTACCCAAGGGGGCGCCATCGCGCCCGCCCAAGGTGGAGGCCCAGCGGCGGCGATGGGTTCCCCACCCTAAAATGCCATGTTTCATTCACATTCCCACGCATGCCCAAGGTCCCTCCCACCGCGCCGTCCGGCCCGCAAGCCTCGCCCGACACAGGTCCGCTGCCGGCCAGCTACGAAGCCGGGCTGCAGGAGCTGGAACAACTGGTTGCAGAACTCGAGTCGGGCCAGTTGCCGCTCGACCAACTGCTCGGCAGCTACCAGCGCGGCGCGGCGCTGCTCGCCTTCTGCCGCGAGAAGCTCCAGGCGGTCGAGGATCAGATCAAGGTGCTCGACGCCGGGACGCTGAAGCCGTGGGCCGCCGAATGAGCGCCGCGACGTTGGCGCACTGGAGCGAACCGCATCTCGCGCGCGTCGAAGCGGCGCTGTCGGCCTGGGTCGGCATCGACGCACCCGTGCTGCTCGGCGATGCGATGCGCTATGCGGTGCTCGACGGCGGCAAGCGCCTGCGGCCGCTGCTGGTGCTGGCCGCGAGCGAGGCGGTCGGCGGCAACGCCGCCGCGGCGCTGCGCGCGGCCTGCGCGGCGGAACTCATCCATGCGTACTCGCTGGTGCACGACGACCTGCCCTGCATGGACAACGACGTGCTGCGCCGTGGCAAGCCCACGGTGCACGTGAAGTTCGGCGAAGCCGATGCGCTCCTGGCCGGCGATGCGCTGCAGGCGCTGGCCTTCGAGCTGTTGACGCCCGAGGGCGACGAAGTGCCCGCCGCCATGCAGGCCGCGCTGTGCCGGCTGCTCGCGCGGGCCGCGGGCAGCCAGGGCATGGCGGGCGGCCAGGCGATCGACCTCGCGAGCGTCGGCATCGCGCTCGACGAAGCCCAGCTGCGCGAGATGCACCGCCTGAAGACCGGTGCGCTGCTGCAGGGCAGCGTCGAGATGGGCGCGGCCTGTGCGGCTGCTGCGGTGCCGGCCGGCGCCGTCGCCGCGCTGCGCGACTACGGCGCCGCGATCGGCCTCGCGTTCCAGGTGGTCGACGACATCCTCGACGTGACGGCCGACTCGCAGACCCTCGGCAAAACGGCCGGCAAGGATGCGGCCGCCGACAAGCCCACCTACGTCTCGCTCTGGGGCCTCGAGGGCGCGCGCGCGCAGGCGGGGCAGTTGCTGGCCCAGGCGCTCGCCGCGCTCGAGCGCAGCGGCCTGGCCGACACGGCCGCGCTGCGCGCGCTGGCCCACATGGTCGTCGACCGCGACCGATGAACAGACCACCGATGGACAAGAAGACCCACGACGACCCCATGGCACCGCTGCTTCCCACGCTCCACGACCCGGCGCCGATCCGGCAGTACGACCGGGCCCAGCTCAAGCAGTTGGCGGACGAGGTGCGGGCCTGCGTGCTCGACAACGTCTCGCGCACGGGCGGCCACCTGAGCTCCAACCTCGGGACGGTCGAGCTCACGGTGGCGCTGCACCATGTGTTCCAGACGCCGCACGACCGCCTGGTGTGGGACGTGGGCCACCAGACCTATCCGCACAAGATCCTGACGGGCCGGCGCGAGCGCATGCCCACGCTGCGCCAGATCGGCGGCATCTCGGGCTTTCCGCAGCGCACCGAGAGCGAATACGACACCTTCGGCACTGCGCACTCGTCGACCAGCATCTCGGCCGCGCTCGGCATGGCGATGGCGGCCAAGCAGAAGGGCGAGGACCGCCACACGGTGGCGATCATCGGCGACGGCGCGCTCACGGCCGGCATGGCCTTCGAGGCGCTCAACAACGCGGGCGTGTGCGATTGCAAGCTGCTCGTGATCCTGAACGACAACGACATGTCGATCAGCCCGCCGGTGGGCGCGCTCAACCGCTA
>CAMLCW010000543.1 GCA_946478645.1 uncultured Variovorax sp. | reverse complement strand
CGGACTCGAAGGCTTCGGCCGCGTCGCCGAGCCCCTGCCACATCTCGAGCGAGACCGCGTTGCGGCGCTCGGGGTTGTTGAAGGTGAGCCAGCCCACGCCGTCCTCGACCTCGGCCACGATCTTCGTGGTGGCCAGCGCGAGCCGGCTCATGCCACCGCCCCTTCGGCGCGCAGCGCCTCGATGGCGCCCGCGTCGTAGCCCAGCTCTTCGAGCAGCGCGTCGCTCTGCGCGCCGGGGTCGGGCCCGGCCCGGTGGAACTGCGCCGGATGCGGGCAGGCCGAGAGGTTGATCGGCGAGCGCAGCAGCGCAATGTCGCCGAGCACCGGATGCGTGGCCGGCCGCGTCATGCCCAGGTGCCTGACCTGCGCATCCTCGAAGGCTTGGCCGATGTCGTAGATCGGACCGCACGGCACGCCCGCGGGATTGAGCCGCGCCACCAGTTCGGCGGTGTCGAAGCGCGAGGTGACGGCGTCGATGTCGGCATCGAGCTGCGCGCGGTGCGCGAGCCGCGAGGCGGCCTCCTGGTAGTCGGGGTGCGCGAGCAGCGCCTGGGCATCGAGCGCCTCGCAGAAGCCCGCCCACATGCGCGCGGTGGTGGCCGCGATGTTGACCATGCCGTCGCGCGCGCGGTAGGTGCCCATGGGCGCGAGCGTCGGGTGCGAGTTGCCCTGCTGCTGCGCGACCTCGCCGTCGACGGTGTAGCGCGCGGCCTGGAAGTCGAGCTTGTTGAGCATGCTCTCGATCAGCGAGGTATGCACCCACTGGCCCTCGCCCGTGTGCTCGCGGTGCAGCAGCGCCAGCAGGATGCCCTGGCCGAGAAACATGCCGGCCGTGGTGTCGGAGATCGCGATGCCCACGCGCACCGGCCCGCGGCCCGGCTCGCCCGTGACCGAGCTCAGGCCGCACATGCCCTGCACGATCTGGTCGACGCCGGGCCGGTCGCGGTACGGGCCGTCCTGCCCGAAGCCCGAGATGCTCGCGAGGATGATGCGCGGATTGATGCGCCGGAGCTGCTCGTAGCCCAGGCCGAGCCGCTCCTTCACGTCGGCGCGGAAGTTCTCGACCACCACGTCGCTGCGCGCGATGAGCCGCCGCAGCACTTCCGCGCCGTGTGGCGATTTCAGATCGAGGCAGAGGCTGCGCTTGTTGCGGTGCAGGTTCTGCTCGTCGGACCCGCGCCGGCGGCCGGTGACGGAGCCGCGGTCCTGCGCGGGCGGCGGGTCGACGCGCGTCACGTCGGCGCCCCAGTCGGCCAGGAGCCGCACGGCCACGGGGCCGGCGCGGGCGATGCTGAGGTCGAGCACTTTGTAGCGGGACAGCGGAAGCGTTTCGGGACGGCGTTCGTCGGGCATCGGGAGGCTTTCTGTGATCGAGTGAAGGAGGGCTGGTTCAGCGCGCGGCCCAGTAGCTGCGAAACGCCTTGCGCGGGTCGTCCTCGGCGTGCGTGCGGCCGCTGTCGCCTTCAAAGACCAGCGTTTCGCGCCGCGCTGTCGTGTGCGCCGGCCAGTGCGGCATGCGCGGGTTGTTCGGATCGCCGGCGGCCGCAAAGGCGACCCACGCGCCCGCGAGCTGGTCGGCCAGCCGCAGGCTCTCGGCGCTCGGGCCGTTGAGGCCATGGCGAATGTCGTGCAGGCTCGGCCCGATGTCGGTGCCGTGCGGCGCGCCGTAGCGCCCGCCGTAGGCCGGGCTCGGGATCTTCCAGAGGTAGGCGTAGGCCGGGGCCGCGCCCGCGGCCGCCTTGCGCGCCGACTGCAGGTGCGCGGCGCGGCGGAAGGTCATGTCGGTGTCGATACGCGCCTGCAGCACGTAAGGCGAGGCGGCCGGGTCCTCGTCGCGGTACATCGCGACCAGTGCGCGCGCGCCGTCGCCCACGCGGGCCTGCGCGAACTTCAGCAGGCCCGCCTCGTCGAGATCGAAGTTGACCATGCGGTAGGCGCGCTCGTCGAGCGTGGTGCCGACGATCATCGGCACCTCGGCCGACATGGCCGGCGCGTCGGGGTCGAACGGGTGGCGCGCGATCGCGCTGCCGTCGAGCACGGGCGAGAACGCGCGCGGCGCCTCTCCCCGGGCGCGGTCGGCGTTCTCCATCGCGACCTGCGCCGCGAGCAGCGCCTGCATCGGCATCGCCTGCAGCTGCGCGGCCGCGTTCTCCTTCTGCAGCCCGAGCGCCGCCACGAACGCGCTGGCGGCCTGGCGCGATGCCTCCTGCGGCGTCACGCGCAGCACCGACCCGCTCATCACGCCGGCGCGATGGAACAGCCCGCGCGCCGATGGCATGGCCATCAGCACGCCGGTCTTGAGCCCCCCGCCCGACTGGCCGAAGACCAGCACGCGCGACGGATCGCCGCCGAAAGCCGCGATGTTCTCGCGGATCCAGCCCAGTGCCGCGACGATGTCGAGCATGCCCACCGCACCCGACTGCGCGAAGCGCGCACCACCGATTTCCGACAGGTCGAGAAAGCCGAAAGAGCCGAGCCGGTGGTTCAGCGTGATGACCACCGCATCGCCGAAGCGCGCCAGCATCTCGCCGTCGAACTGCGGCGAATTGCCCGAGCCCGCGTAGTAGCCGCCGCCGTGCAGGTGCACCATCACCGGCCG
>CAMLCW010000542.1 GCA_946478645.1 uncultured Variovorax sp. | reverse complement strand
CCCCCCCGCTGCCCCGCGGGTTGGTGCTGCTCGGGCGCGCCCCCCCCCCCGCGGGGGGGGGTGGGGGGGGGGCGCGCCCCCAGCGGCGCTACACCTGCGAGCGCCGTGGCGGCCCCCATCCCAGCCTTCCCCCGGAGGGGGAAGGAGCCTGGCGCGCCGAACGCGGTGCCTGGTTTCCATTTCAGAATTCCTCGGCGCAGATCAGCGCGAACACGAGGTACGCGAACAGCACCACGGCCACCAGCGCGCCAAAGCCGTAGAGCGCTTCGAGGGCGATCACGGCGTGCCTCCATTGAGTCGGTCGAGGCCGCGCACCATGGCAGCCAGCACGGCCCAGAGCGCCACCAGGGCGCCCATCCAGACGATGTCCATTCATCACTCCTGCAAACAAGACGGAACGAGTCTCGGCAGGCGTGCGTAAAACCGGGGAAAAGAGTGGGCGAGCCGCCGTAAAGAAAACGTAAAAACGCGGGCAACGCAAAGGACGATCGATGGCGGGTGTCAGATTTCTGCCGCCGCCAGGTGGAATCGACAACAATCGCTGAGGACAAAGCGCAAGAAACAAGCGCAAACCAAGAGGGTGCGGACCGAAAGAGTGATCGATCGGGCCCGCAAAAAAGTGAAATGCACTGAGGAGAAGGAAGAAATGAAACTGAAGCGCGTCTTTCAGGCGGCTGCGGCTGGCCTTGCGTTCCTGATGATCGCCGCGTGTGGCGGCGGCGGGGGTGGCGGAGGAGGAGGTGGTGGTGGCGGTTTTCCGATCGGCATCGCACCCGCCGCTCCCCCGGCGAACTATGTCAGCGGGCTGTCCATCCGCATCCATCAGCCGGCCAGCATCGACAAGACGGTCTACGAAGGGCAGATGATCCCGAGCGTCGTGGTGTCGGGCACGCTGTCGGGCGATGTGAACCTGCTCAGCGGCAAGGTGCTGGTATTGCTTGTCGTGATGCCCGATCCGCTGTTCGACGAGAAGCCCGTCATCACCGTCGATGCCGCGGCACAGTCGGCCTGGCTGAGCATGACCGGCAAGGTGGCACCCGACGGCCCCACGACCTACAAGGGCGACATGACGATCAAGGCCTGCCTCGATACGGCATGCCAGTCGGAAATCCGGGTCGAGAATCCGCAGATTCCGTATGCGATCACCGTCAAGGCCGGGCTGGGCCTGGGCAGCAAGAATGTCGACTTCGTCACCCCCTTCGGCGCCGCCGTGTCGCCTGTGACGGTGCCGGTCACGCTGCCTGCGGGCGCCACCTCATGGGACGTCGCGCCGGCGATCGGGTCGACCGATATCTTCAAGGTCGAGAAGGCGGGCGATGGCTCGCCGAACATCGTGGTCTCGCTGTCGGCGCTGCTGCCGAGCGCCTCGTCGTACAAGGGCAGCTTCAACGTGAGCACCACCACCGCGGAGGGGCAGACACTGTCCAGGCTGCTCGAGGTCAGCGTGTTGACGAACCCCTCCAGCGCGCCCTACGCCCTGTCCAGACCGCAGGCGCACTTCGTGGTCAAGCAAGGGACGCCGACCCTGGCGCCCGCGCAAGACGACGCGGTCTTCTTCCCGGGCGACACCAGCGACAAGATGCGCTACATGGGCATGGTGATGAACACACCGCCCGGCGTGGACACCAGCATGTACCCGGGGCCGAACCTGTGGCTCTATTTCTATTCCTACAACGAAGCGGGCCTGCCCCGATACGCGACGAAGAGCTACGGTTGGAACACGCAGGTGCAGGCCTGCTACAACGACCGATGCCTGGTGCCCGGACGCTACAGCGCACAGCTTCAGTTCCGCTACACCCCGGACGGCGGCCCTGCCTATGACATCTACTACCCGGTGGTTATGGACGTGGTGCCCTGATCCGGGCGAGCAGGCTGGACAACCGGGGGGCGGCGGCTCAATAATCAAAGCATCGACTTTGATAAAATGGCTTTCGCATGCGACCCGACAAAGCCTCGTCTCATTCCCTGCGCGCCACCGAGCCGGGCGCGCCGGCGCCGCACCAGCCGGCCGACCGCATCCTCTCCACGCTCAAGCGGCGCGGCGCGCTCGGCATTCCCGACATCGCCAAGGTGCTCGAAGTCACGGTCGAGGCGGTGCGCCAGCAGATGGCCAAGCTGCAGGCCGAAGGCCTGGTCGACGCCGAGAGCCGCCCGGCGGGCCGCGGTCGGCCCACGCAGATCTGGCGCCTCACGGGCGCCGGCCATGCGCGCTTTCCCGACACGCATGCCGACATGACCGTGCAGATGATCAGCGCCGTCATCAGCGTGTTCGGCGAGAAGGGAATGGATCAGCTGATCGGCGCGCGCGAGAACGCGATGCGCGCCAGCTACACCGAGGCCATGCGCGGCGCGCGCAGCCTGAAGGCGCGGCTCGAGCGGCTGGCCGAGATTCGCAGCCGCGAGGGCTACATGGCCGAGTACCGGCCCGAGGACGATGACAGCTTCCTCTTCATCGAGAACCACTGCCCGATCTGCACCGCGGCGCGCGCCTGCACCGGCTTCTGCCGCAGCGAACTGCAGCTCTTCGACGAAGTGCTCGGGCCCGACGTGCGCGTGAGCCGCGTCGAGCATGTGCTGGCGGGCGCACGTCGCTGCGCCTACCGCGT
>CAMLCW010000541.1 GCA_946478645.1 uncultured Variovorax sp. | reverse complement strand
GCTCGCGCTCGGGCCTGTCGGACCCGAACCGCCCGACCGGCTCGTTCCTGTTCCTCGGCCCCACGGGCGTGGGCAAGACCGAGCTCTGCAAGGCGCTCGCGGGCTTCCTGTTCGACAGCGAAGACCACCTGATCCGCATCGACATGAGCGAGTTCATGGAGAAGCACTCGGTCGCGCGGCTGATCGGTGCGCCGCCCGGGTACGTGGGCTACGAAGAGGGCGGTTACCTGACCGAGGCCGTGCGCCGCAAGCCCTACAGCGTGGTGCTGCTCGACGAGGTCGAGAAGGCGCATCCGGACGTGTTCAACGTGCTGCTGCAGGTGCTCGACGACGGCCGGCTGACCGACGGCCAGGGCCGCACGGTCGACTTCAAGAACACCGTGATCGTGATGACCAGCAACATCGGTTCGCCGATCATCCAGTCGATGGTGGGCAAGCCGGCCGAGGAGATCAAGGAAGCGGTCTGGGACGAGCTGAAGAACTACTTCCGCCCCGAGTTCCTGAACCGCATCGACGAGACCGTGGTGTTCCATGCGCTCGACGCGAAGAACATCGAGTCGATCGCCGCGATCCAGCTCAAGGTGCTGCAGGCGCGGCTCGCGAAGATGGAGCTGGGGCTCGACGTGTCGCCTGCGGCGCTGGCCGAGATTGCCAAGGTCGGCTTCGACCCGGTGTTCGGTGCGCGTCCGCTCAAGCGCGCGATCCAGCAGCGCATCGAGAATCCGCTCTCGAAACTGCTGCTCGACGGCACTTTCGGGCCCAAGGACACGATCGAGGTCACCACCGATCCGATCCGCTCGCCCGGGCAGTTCGGCTTTGCAAAAGCAGGAAATTCCGGCAAATCCGGGGAACCTGCGACCGAAGCCACGGCCTAAGATCGGATGATGAACTTTATTCTTCGCGTGATCCTGCTGATGCTGGGCCTGGTCTTCGCGGCCAGCCTGGCGGTGGCCGTGATGCTGCTGGCCGCCGTGTGGGGCCTGCGCTACGCCTGGGCCCGGCTCACGGGCAAGCCCGTGTCGCCCTGGGTGATGCGCTTCAACCCGCGTTCGGGATTCGAACGCTTTCGCACGGCTGCGCAGCCGGCCGAGCCTTCGGCCGCCGACGTGGCCGGTGCGCGGGCGCGCGGCGAGTCGGTGCGCAGCCCGCTGCTGCGCAACCGCGGCGCCGGCGACGACGTGACCGACGTGCGCGCACGGCCGGCCACGCGCGGCGACTGAACGGCGCAGACTTTTTTCGGATTGCGAAAGGCCGGCCGACACCGGCCTTTTCGCTTTTCAGCGGTACAGCGCCTCGATCTCCTGTGCATACGCCTTGTAGATGCTCGAGCGCCGCACCTTCATGGTCGCGGTGACCTCGCCATCGTCATGGTCGAGTTCCTTGGCCAGCAGGTGGAAGCGGCGTACCTGGGACACCTGCGCGAGGCGTGAATTGCCGCGCTGGATTTCGGCATCGATGAGTTCGCGCACGCGCGGCAGCTCGACCAGCGAGCGGAAATGCGTGAAGGCCAGGCGCTCGGCCTCGGCCCACTTGCCGACCGTCTCGTAGTCGATCTGCACCAGTGCCGAGACGAACTTGCGCCCCTCCGCCACCACGATGCATTCCTTCACGTAGGGGCTCGCCTTCATCGTGTTCTCGATCTCCGAGGGCGTCAGGTTTTTGCCGCCCGCGGTGATCATGATGTCCTTGAGCCGGTCGACGATGCGCAACTGGCCGCCGGCTTCCTCCGCCACCACGTCGCCGGTGTGCAGCCAGCCGGCCTGCACCGCGGCGCTCGTGGCTTCGGGGTTCTTGTAGTAGCCGCAGAACACCATCTCGCCACGGATCTGCAGCTCGCCCTGCGCACCCACGCGGTATTCGACGCCCTCCGTCACCGGCCCGACGGTGCCGACTTTCACCTCGTCGATGCGGTGGCCGCAGACCATGCCGGTGGATTCGGTGAGGCCGTACACCTCGACCAGCGGCACGCCGAGCGTGCGGAAGAAGCGCACCACGTCGGGCGGTATCGGCGCCGCGCCGGTCAGCGCCACGCGCGCATTGCGCAGGCCGATGAAGTTCTGCAGTGCGCGCAGCACGGTCCAGTACGCCAGAAAGAAGCGCAGCCGTTCGCCGGCGGTCCATTGCGCGCGCGGCTTTTCGGCCAGTGGCGCACAGCCGGCCAATGCGCGGTTGTAGAGCGCACGCCGCAGCCGGCCGGTCTCCTGCATCTTGATGCTGATCGCCGCATGCAGCTTCTCCCAGATGCGCGGCACGCCGAGGAACATGCTCGGCGCCACCTCGCGCAGGTCTTCCTGCACGGTGCGGATCGATTCGCCGAAATTCACCTGCGAGCCCAGGTAGAGCGGCACGAAGGTGCTGAGCATCTGCTCGGCCACGTGGCACAGCGGCAAGTACGACAGGTGCGTGGTGCCGGCATCGAGCTGCAGCCGCTCCACGATGCCGGGCACCACGCCTCGGATGTTGCGCCACGAGATCATCGCGCCCTTGGGCGCACCGGTGGAGCCCGAGGTGTAGATCATGAGCCCGATGTGGTCGAGCGACTGTGCCGCCAGCGCGGCATCGATGCGCGCGTCACCCTCCTGCGCCTGCAGTGCGGCACCGGACGCTTCGAGT
>CAMLCW010000540.1 GCA_946478645.1 uncultured Variovorax sp. | reverse complement strand
GCAGCTTTCGGTCAGCGTGGCCTGGCAGGCCAGCACGTAACGCTCGCCCTGCCCGTCCGGGCGGATCGCGTCCTGGCCGCCGTCGAGCACCTGGCCCGCCACCACCTTGCAGCGGCAGGTGCCGCAACGTCCCGACAGGCAGCTGTACGACACGGGCACGTCGTGCGCGCGCAGCACCTCAAGCAGGTTCGCGCCGGGGCGGACCTCGAGGGTGCGGGCAAGCGGGTGAATGTGCAGGTCCATCGGGGCTCTTTTCTTGCGCCGGCGGCATGTGCGCCAGGCCCGGCTTGTCTCTGTGGCGCGATGATGCGCGGCCGCGCCGAATTGACCAATAGAATTCGGTGAATCGGCGACATCACGCTCATGAATAAAGGTCCGACATGCAACTCAAGGACATCGACCTCAACCTGCTGCTGGTGTTCGACCGCATGCTGGCCGAGAAGCGCGTCTCGGCGGTAGCCGCGTCGCTCGGCCTCTCGCAGCCGGCCATCAGCAATGCGCTCGCGCGGCTGCGCAAGCTGCTCGGCGACGAGCTGTTCCTGCGCACCGCGCGCGGCATGGAGCCGACGCCGTTCGCGCTGCAGCTGGCCGAGCCGGTCGCCTATGCGATGGGCGCGCTGCACGGCGCGCTCAACCAGCAGGTGGTGTTCGATCCGGCCACCAGCACGCGCAGCTTCACGCTGGCGATGACCGACATCGGCGAGATCTACTTCACGCCCCGGCTGATGGAGGCGCTGTCGCAAGCGGCGCCCGGCGTGACGATCAGCACGGTGCGCAACAACAGCAGTGCGCCCGCGAGCTTGCGCGACGAGCTCGAGGCCGGCCATGTCGACATCGCCATCGGCCTGCTGCCGCAGCTCAAGGCCGGCGTGTTCCAGCGCCGGCTGTTCCTGCAGCGCTACGTGTGCCTGTTCTCTGCCGCGCATCCGCTCGCGCGCAAGCGCAGCGTGTCGTTGAAGGACTTCGTCGCGGCCGACCATGTGCTGGTGCAGGCCGCGGGCACCGGCCATGGCAAGGCCGACGAGGTGATGGCCGCGCAGGGCATCCAGCGGCGCATCCGGCTCAAGGTGCCGCACTTCGTGGCGATCGGCCACATCCTGCAGTCGAGCGGCATGATCGCGACCGTGCCCGAGCGGCTCGCGCAGCGCATTGCCGAACCCTTCGGGCTGGTGTGGCGCCCGCACCCTGTGGCGCTGCCGCAGATCGCGATCAACCTGTTCTGGCATGCCAAGGTGCACCGCGAGCCGGGCAACCAGTGGCTGCGCGGGCTGCTGTTCGACAATTTCGCCGACGGCGCCTGAACCATCGGACGGTCAGGCCGGCCAGCGCGCCAGCACCTCGTACACGCCCTGGCCCACATGACTTTCGACCAGCGCGAATGCGCCGGCATGCCAGCGCACCGGTGCGACGGCCTGCCGCGCCATCTTGCGCGGGCTCCGCGCCATCGTCATGTGCGGCGTGAAGCCGTGCTCGGGCTTGAAGCCCGCGTCGGCGAGCGCTTCGCCGAGCCGCTGGCGGAAGGCCACGAGCGCCGTGTTGCTGTTGTCGCCCGCGCAGAGCACCAGCGCCCGGCTCTTGTCGAAGCGCGTGGCTTCGTCGAACACGATCTCGAACGCGGGTGGCGGCACCGCCGCTGCCGCATCGCGCGCGGCCTGCAATTGCTTCGGCGGCACGGCCGCGAAATCGCCGAGATGGTGCAGCGTGACGTGCAGGCGGTGAGGGTCGGTCAGCGCGGCCTTCAGCGCGTGCTGGTCGTCGAGCCGCGCCGCAAGCGCGGCCACCGCGTCGGCCACGTCGGGCGGCGGAAAGACCGCGAAAAAGAGCGAACGCGCGAGGCGCACCCGGGGCTTTGCGGCGCCCCGCTGGCGCCGCAGCGGCGGTGGCGGCGGATCGATACCGGGGAGAAGAAGCTGTTCGGTCATGGGGCTCTGTCGGTGCGCCGGAAGAAGCGTTGCCATACCTTCCGGCCAAACACTCGATATTGGCACAATGCATCGCATGAATGCCTCTCTCCTGATCGACGGCCCCGATGGCCACCCTCGCTGCCGCTGGAGCGTGGCCACACCGGAATACATGGCTTACCACGATGACGAATGGGGCAATGCCGTCGCCGACGACCGGCGGCTGTTCGAGAAGATCAGCCTCGAAGGATTCCAGTCGGGGCTGAGCTGGCGCACCATCCTCGAAAAGCGGGAGAACTTTCGCGCGGCGTTCCAGGGTTTCGATTTCGACAAGGTCGCGCGCTTCACGCAGGACGACGTCGAGCGCCTGCTGCAGGACGCGGGCATCGTGCGCCATCGCGGCAAGATCGAGGCGGTGATCCACAACGCGGCGCGCGCGCAGGAGATGGTCGTGCGCGAAGGTTCGCTCGCGGCATTTTTCTGGCGCTACGAGCCCGATCCCGCGGCGCTCGGCGCGCCGCAGACCGCCACGACCTCCGAGGCGTCGGTGGCGCTGTCGAAGGCGCTCAAGAAGCTCGGCTGGAAGTTCGTCGGCCCGACCACCATGTATGCCTTCATGCAGGCGATGGGCCTCTTCAACGACCACGCCGATGGCTGCGTGATCCGCGCGAAGGTCGACCGCGCGCGCGACGCGTTCAAGCGCCCACGGAACTCGGCACCGCCGGCGC
>CAMLCW010000539.1 GCA_946478645.1 uncultured Variovorax sp. | reverse complement strand
GCGGCTCCATGATCGAGAAGCCCACCGTCACGCGCGGATCGAGCGAGGCGAACGGATCCTGGAAGATGAACTGGATGTTGCGGCGCAGCGCCTGCAGCTCGCGCGTGGGCAGCTCGCGGATGTTCTTGCCGCCGAACTCGATCGCGCCGCTCTGGCTTTCGACCAGGCGCAGCAGCGAGCGGCCGGTGGTCGACTTGCCGCAGCCCGATTCGCCCACCAGCGCGAGCGTTTCGCCGGGATAGAGGTCGAAGCTGATTTTCTCGACCGCATGCACGCGGCGCTTCACGCGGCCGAAGATGCCGCTGCGCACGTCGAAGCGCGTGACCAGGTCGCGCACGCGCAGGATCGGGCCGCCGTCCTGGCGCACCGTGTCGTGCGGTACTGCCGTGTCGGTCGGCGGCATCGCCTGCGCGCCGGATTCGGTGTTGCGCAGCAGCTCGAACTTGGCCGGCAGGTCGGTGCCCTGCATGGCGCCGAGCTTTGGAACGGCCGAGAGCAGGGCGCGCGTATAGGGATGCTGCGGCGCTGCGAACACCGCGTCGGCGGTGCCGGCCTCGACCTTGTCGCCGCGGTACATCACCAGCACGCGGTCGGCGATCTCGGCCACCACGCCCATGTCGTGCGTGATGAAGAGCACGCCCATGCGCATCTCCTTCTGCAGTTCGCGGATCAGCTGCAGGATCTGCGCCTGGATCGTCACGTCGAGCGCGGTGGTGGGCTCGTCGGCGATCAGCAGCTGCGGCTTGCACGACAGCGCCATCGCGATCATCACGCGCTGGCGCATGCCGCCCGAGAGCTGGTGCGGAAAGCGGTCGAGCACGTTGCGCGCCTCGGGAATGCGCACCAGCTCCAGCATCCGCAGCGCCTCGGCGCGCGCCGCCGCGTTCGACTTGCCCTGGTGGATGCGGATGGCCTCGGCGATTTGGTCGCCCGCGGTGAACACCGGGTTCAGCGAGGTCATCGGCTCCTGGAAGATCATCGCGATGTCCGCGCCGCGGATGTTGCGCATCTCGGTGTCGCGCGCCTGTGCCAGGTCGAGCACCTCGCCGTTGCGGCGCCGAAACGCCATGCGCCCATCGAGGATGCGGCCGCCGCCATGCTCCACCAGGCGCATCAGCGCCAGCGAGGTGACCGACTTGCCCGAACCCGATTCGCCCACCACCGCGAGCGTTTCGCCGTGGTCGACGTGGAACGAGAGATTCTTGACCGCATCGACCGTGCGCTCCGACGTGGAGAAGCGCACCGTGAGGTCGTCGACGGCGAGAACGCGGCCGTCCGGCAGGTTGAGGGGAGGTGAAGACATGGGCGAAGCGGAATGAAAGTGAGGCGTGGCGTCAGGCGAAGATGGCGGTGACCGGCGCTTCGCCGCCACGCGCATGGCCGCGGTACATGCCCTCGGTGTTGAAGGCGAGGCTCAGGTTGCCGTGGCGGTCGAGCGCGATCAGTCCGCCCGTGCCGCCGATGGCCGGCAGCGATTGCTGCACCACCGCGTGCGTTGCCGCCGCCAGCGTCGCGCCGCCGTAGGCCATGCGCGCACACACGTCGTAGGCAGCGGCCACGCGGATGAACATCTCGCCGCTGCCGGTGCACGACACGGCCGCGGTGCGGTCGTCGGCATAGGTGCCCGCGCCGATCAGCGGCGAGTCGCCGATGCGGCCCACGCGCTTGTTGGTCATGCCGCCGGTCGAGGTGGCCGCGGCGAGGTGGCCGTGCACGTCGAGCGCGACCGCGCCCACGGTGCCGAACTTGCGGTCTTCGTCGAGCGGCGTGGCCGCGGCCGAGGCCATCGCGGCGCCTTCGTGGTCGACCACCACGCGCCCGGTGTCGCGCACGCGATGGAGCTGCTGGCGGCGCGCCTCGGTCGAGAAGAACGAGGGTTCCACCATCTCCAGCCCGTGCTGCTGCGCGAAGGCTTCGGCGCCGGCGCCGGCCAGCAGCACGTGCGCGCCGTCGTCGAGCACCGCGCGCGCCGCGCGCACCGGGCGCCGAATGTGGCACACACCGGCCACCGCGCCGGCGGCGAGCGTCGCGCCGTCCATCACGGCCGCGTCGAGCTCGTGCGTTTCGTCGTGCGTGAACACCGCGCCGTGGCCCGCATTGAAGAGCGGGCATTCCTCCAGCAGCTCCACCGCGAGGCAAGCCGCGTCGAGTGCCGGGGCGCCCTTCAGCAACAGTGCCTGCGCGGCACGCACGATGCGGTCGAGCGCGTCGAGATACGCCTGTGCCTGCCCCGGGCCGGTGGTGGCTGCGCTGATGGTGCCCGCACCGCCATGAATGGCGATGACCGGAATTCGATTCGTCATGGATTGGCTTTCTTTTTCTGCGTGGCGCTGCGGCGCTTCGGTGCGGGCGCGGCCGCTTCGGTGGGGCGAGGCGCCACCGCGCCGCGGGCCAGCCCCTGCGCGCCGTGCAGCCACGGCCGCACCGCTTGCAGGATGCGGCTCGCCGACTGCACCGCGCCCGGCGCACGCAGCGCCACCGCGCTGGTCAGCGCCTCGATCAGCGCCAGCACGCTGGTTTCGCAGTTGGGGCGGTAGCTGGTCTCGGTCTGGCAATAGAGCACCACGTCGGCCAGCGGCGCGAGCGGGGAGCTGGGGCGATCGGTCAGCGCCAGCACCGCGCAGCCCTGGCCTTGTG
>CAMLCW010000538.1 GCA_946478645.1 uncultured Variovorax sp. | reverse complement strand
AAGTAGGCGGAGTGCGCGGCCTGCTCGATGACGACGACCTCGCTTCCCGGCAGGCGCTCGCCGAGTTCGCGCATGACCGCCGGCGGAACGATGGGGTCTTCAGCGCCAACAAGAAACATCGTCGGGCATGCCAGCTGGTCGAGCTCTGCGACGGCGATCAGGTTCTCCGGCCGATTCAGGCGCAGCACCGCCTCGCGCCAGACTTCGGGCGCGATGCTGTGCGCACTCGGGTTGAAGTGGTTGATCTGGGCGTATAGCGCGGCGAGCGAAGGCTGCGCCTGCAGGAACCAGGTGCCCAGCGAGCGCTGTTCGATGCTCGCCGCGGCAATGGTCTTGAAGCGCCGCTCGATGCTGTCGACCAGCGTCGGATGGTCGATGGCCAGCGACGTGTCGCAGGCGACGAACGCGGCCACGCGCTCGGGATGGCGCAGCGCGAGCCTCAGGCCAATCATGCCGCCGAGCGATTGGCCGACAACTGCCGCGCGCTCGATGCCTTCGCGTGCCAGTACCGCCAGGGCATCCGCGACGAACAGCGCCAGGGAGAACTCATCCGGCGGCGCCGCCGAGCGGCCGAAGCAGCGGATGTCCATCGTGAGGCAGGTGTACTCCGGCGTGAAGGCCGGCAATTGCTGCCACCAGGTTGCGGCGTTGGAGCCGGCGCCGTGCAGGAACAGGATCGCAGGGCCGGCGCCGTGGCGCTCATAGTAGATGTCGCGGTGGTGCGACCTGACGAAAGGCATGGCGAAAGGGCTCGGGTTTCAGTTGGCTTTGAGCTGCAGGCTGCGCGTCAACGCACCCCAGCGTTCGGTATCGCTCCTGACGATGCGCGTGAACTCTTCGGGTGTCATCGTCATCGGCGTGATGCCTTCGGCGTCGAGCTTTTTCTGCAGTTCCGGCTTCGCCATCGCTTCACGCACGGCGTCGTTGACCTTGCGCACGACGTCGGGTGGCGCATGCTTCGGCGCCGACAAGCCGACCCACGAGATCACGCTCAGCTGTTTGAAGCCAAGCTCCTCGAACGTCGGGACTTGCGGCAACTCGGGACTGCGCCTGGCGCTGGACACCGCCAGTACCTTGAGCTTTCCGCTCTGGATGTGCTGCATCGAGCCGCTCGGTGGAATCACCGTGACCGCGACCTGACCGCCCAGCACGTCCATCAGCGCTGCCGCGCCGCCCTTGTAGGGGATGTGCACGAACGAGGTGTTCGTCGCCTTCTGCAGCAGTTCCATCACCAAATGGCCGGTGCTGCCGGGGCCCGAACTTGCATAGTTGATCGTGCCCGGCTCGCGCTTGGCCCGGGCGATCAGGTCGGCGAAGGACGCGATGCCCGACTGGCTGTTGACTGCCAGCCACTGCGCGCCGCCGCCGATCATGGCGATGCGGGTGAAGTCGTCGACGATGTTGACGGGAACGTTGTCGTACATGCCCTGGGCGATCGTGTTCACCATGCCCGTCATCGTGAGCGTGTAGCCATCAGGGGCGGCCGTGGCGCCCGCCTGGGCACCAATGATGTTGCCGGCGCCGGGCTTGTTGTCGACCACCACCGGCTGCTTCAGCACCGACGCCAGCTCCTGCGCGAGCGGGCGCATGGTGCGGTCGTAGGCACCGCCGGGTGGGGTGGGCACGATGACCCGGATCGCTTTGGACGGCCAGGGTTGGTTTTGCGCGTGGGCCGCGGTCACACCGAGCAGGCAGCAGGCAACCGCGAGCAGCGGCCAAGTTTTTTTCACGTCTCGTCTCCTTGAAGTGGGCTTTGCCGCCCGTTTTGCTTGGAGTCGCGATCATCCGCGGGCCAGCTCCCGGTGACCAATTAAAAGCGGCGGCTTGGTATTAGATTTTCGATACCTTGAACCACGATGCATCCGTCCTCTTCAATCGCCTGCTCGCACGCGGCAAGTTCCGGCATGTGCAGATACTCTTGAAAGTGGCAGAGCTGGGCAGCCTCCAGCGGGCTTCGGGCTCGATGGGCATGACGCAGTCGTCGGTGACCCAGGCACTGGCATACCTGGAGCGGCTGCTGGATGTGCAGCTCTTCGAGCGGCATGCGCGCGGCGTGCGGCCCACGGCGGCGTGCGATGACCTTCTGCCTGTCGCGCGTCGCTTGTTGATCGGCGTCGCCGAGGGCGCCGATGTGATCGCCGCGCGACGGCAACGCATCGGCGGCGCGATCCGCCTCGTCGCCTCGGTCGGCGCGATGAATGGGCTCCTGCTCGACGTGCTGCCTCGCTTTGCGCAACGGCATCCGGATGTCACCGTTCAGCTGTCAGAAGCCGAAGGGGACGATCAGCTGCTGGCCATCGCGCGCGGCGAGGCCGATCTCGTGGCATGCCGACGGCCGCCCGTGATCCCGGAAGGCTGGCACTTCATGCCGGTGCGCGAAGATCGTTTCGCTGTTTTGGCGAGGGCCGATCATCCGCTCGCGCGCAAGCGTTCCGTGAGCTGGGCGCAGCTCGCCGACGAGACCTGGCTGCTCGCCCCCGTGGGTTCGGCCGCCCGTGAGCGGTTCGACGCACTGACCGCGGACCTGCCCCGCCCGATGCGCACCTACCCGGTCGTCACGCGCTCGCCGGTCTTGCTGTGGTGGCTGTTGCAGAGAGAACAACTGCTGTCGTTCCTGCCCCTCAACTTCGTGCGGCCCCTGAT
>CAMLCW010000537.1 GCA_946478645.1 uncultured Variovorax sp. | reverse complement strand
GCCTGCGCCTTCTTCGCCTGCATGGACGCGCTGCTCAAGAACCTGTCGGCGCACTACCCGCCGGTGCAGGTCATGGCGCTGCGCGGGCTCACTGCGCTGCCGCTGGTGTGCGTCTACATCGCCTGGCGGCGCGAGGCTGCAGGCGTGTTCAACCGCGGGCTGCGCTGGCGCCTGCATCTGCTGCGCGCCACGCTCAACATGACGATGCTGGTGCTGTTCGTCTACGGCCTGAAGACCCTCGGCCTGGCGCAGGCCTACACGCTGAGCTTCATCGCGCCGCTGTTGATGGTGCTGATCGCGGTGCCGATGCTCGGCGAGTCGGTCCAGCCGCGGCACTGGGTCGCCATCGGGCTGGGCTTCGCCGGCGTGGTGATCGCGCTGCGGCCCGAGCGGAGCTCGTTCCTCTCGGTGGGCGCGGTGGCCGTGCTGGCCGCGGCGGTCTGCTATGCGCTGTCGAACATGCTCGGCCGGCTCATCAGCCGCACCGAATCGAGCGCCGCGCTGGTGTTCTGGACCACGGCCGGCATGGCGGTGGGCGGCAGCCTGCTGTCGGCGCCGCAGTGGGTGCCGATCCAGTCCGCGCACCTCTGGGTGCTCGGCGGCCTGGCGGTGAGCGGCTTCCTCGGGCAGATGTGCATTGCCGAGGCCTTCCGCCACGGCCAGGCCGCCGCGATTGCGCCTTTCGAATACAGCGCGCTGGCCTGGGCGCTGGTGCTCGACTGGCTGTTCTGGCGCACCGCGCCCGACGCCTGGACGCTGGGCGGCGCGGCGCTGATCGTCGCGACCGGGCTGTGGCTCGCGCGCAGCGAAGCGCCGCGGTCCTTGCCGCCGGATCGGCAGGCGGTGTGAGCCATTCTCGATCGGCAAAATAACTGTACATCCATACAGTTCACCCTCTAGAATCGATCGTCTCCAAGAGCAACATTCGAGGCGACACCATGACCACCGCCCGCCCGCCGGCGCCCTCTTCTCCGTCCTTTCCCTCTGCGCGGATCCTGTTTTTCTCGCCGCTGCTGCGCCAGCTTCCGCGGGCGCATGCGGCGGCACGCCTGTCGACCTGGCCGTTCCGGGTGACGGCCGACGGCCACAACGGCAAGAAGCGCGAAAACCGCTGCGACATCCGGATCGAGGCGGCGCGCGTCATGCGCACGACGGCGGCGCAGTGGTGGCCGTCGGCCGAGTGAACGGCATCGGGCGTGCGGCATGCGCGGGCAGCAGACAGCTTCGTGGGCGGCACTGCCGGCGCAGCCACCGCCGCTGCTGATCGCCCTCTTCCCCGACCCCGCCGTGCAGGCCGCCATCGAGGCGCATCGCGCCGATTGGTGGTGGCCGCGCGGCCACCGCTGTCCGCCCGCGCATCGCCTGCACCTCACGTTGCTGTGCCTCGAAACCCAGGACGATGCGCTCGAAGTACGCCTCGGCGACGCGCTCGCCACGGTGCCGATGCAACCGTTCGAACTCGCGCTCGATACCTCGTGCACCTGGCGCAACGATGTGTCCGTGCTGCAGCCCGCCGAGCACCCGTGCTTGCGCGCCTTGCATGACGAGGTGCTGCGCGCCGCGCGCGGTGCCGGGCTCGCGGTGCCGCGGCCAGGCTGGGTGCCGCATGTCACGATCGCGCGGCAGAGCGAATGCGCGGCGCGCCCGCCGCGGTTCGCGCCGATCCGCTGGCAGGTGCGCGAGTTCAGGCTCGTGCGTTCGCACCGCGGGCCGGTGTTTCGGCACGAGTTGCTGGCACGCTATCCGGCGCGCTGCTGACTACGCCAGGCGCTCCGCCGTGCCCGGCTCGCCGGCGAGCATGTCCTGCGCATCGTCGTCGAAGCCCGCAATGGGCTGGGCCTTCGCAAGCGCCATCCACACGCCAAACGGAATGCGCTCGGCCGCGCGGTGGACGGCAGCGCGCGCCACGACGAGGCGCTCGCCCTCGAGCACGAGCACGCCGCATTCGGGCGGTATCTCGTCGGGCCTGGCGATGCAGCGGCCGCGCGCATCGTTGCCCAGCACGTACCAGCATTCGCCGCCGAGGTCGAGGTAGGCCGCACGCTTGTCGGGCTTGCGCAGGTCGCCGAGCAGGTCGGCGCGGCTGACCTTGACCTCGTGCACGACGGGATGCGCGTAGGCCTCGACGCTGGTGTTGCGGATGGAAAACACGTCGGGCTTGGCCATGCACCAACGCGGCTTGCCGCCTTCTTCGAGCGCAGGCAGGCGCGCGCGCAGGCTCAGGCCGCGCCAGGCGATACGGCCGCCGCGCGTCATCTCGCGCGCCACGCGCTCGACCAGCGCCTCGTGCGGCGACAGGGCCGCACGGTTGAGGGTGAGCGTGGTGGCGATGCGTGCGATGCCGGCGTCGGTGACGCGCAAGGTCTCGTGGCCGAGCGCGGTGCGCACGCGCGTGAGAAAGCCGCCCGCGAGCAGTTCGATCTCGATGGCGTCGCAGCAGGGCCAGCCGGCCGAACGGTAGATCTCGCGCAGCCGCCGCGCGTGCGCCTTGCCGAACGGCACCTCGGCCCGCTGCATGGGCGGCGGCGGATCGCCCACGGGTGGCGGAAAGCCGGGGTCGTCGATCGGCGGCACGACCGGCGGCGGATCGCCTTCGGGCGGCGGGGGCGGCGGCGGCATGGGAACCGGCACGTCGGGCGCGGGCGGCGGCGGAC
>CAMLCW010000536.1 GCA_946478645.1 uncultured Variovorax sp. | reverse complement strand
TTCCTGGTCGACCAGGACGAGGCCATGATCTGGCGCGGCCCCATGGCCACCCAGGCGCTGGAGCAGCTGCTGCGCCAGACCAACTGGAAAGACCTGGACTACCTGATCGTCGACATGCCGCCCGGCACCGGCGACATCCAGCTCACGCTGTCGCAGCGCGTGCCGATGACCGGCGCGGTGATCGTCACCACGCCGCAGGACATCGCGCTGCTCGACGCCAAGAAGGGCATCAAGATGTTCGAGAAGGTCGGCGTGCCGATCCTCGGCATCGTGGAGAACATGGCGGTGCACATCTGCTCGAACTGCGGCCACGTCGAGCACATCTTCGGTTCCGAAGGCGGCAAGAAGATGGCCGAGCAGTACCAGATGGACTATCTGGGCGCGCTGCCGCTGGACATCCAGATCCGGCTGCAGGCCGACAGCGGCAAGCCGACCGTGGTGGCCGATCCCGACGGCGAAGTGGCCGGGATCTACCGCGCCGTGGCGCGCCGCGTGGCGGTGGGCATCGCCGAGAAGGCCAAGGACTTCTCCTCGAAGTTCCCGACCATCACCGTCAGCAAGAACACCTGAGCGGCAGCGCGGCGTGAATCTCCTCGCGTCCATGCGCTACCTGGTGGCGCTCAGCGAGCACAAGCACTTCGGGCGCGCGGCGCAGGCCTGCCACATCACGCAGCCGGCGCTGTCGAACGCGCTGCGTTCGCTCGAGGCCGAGTTCGGCGTGGTGATCGTCAAGCGGGCGCGCGTGTACGTGGGCCTCACGCACGAAGGCGAGCGCGTGCTGGCCACCGCCCAGCGCATGCTGCGCGACAACGAGGTGCTGCAGCAGGAACTGCGCAGCGAGGAAGGCCACCCGCGCGGGAAGCTGCGCATGGCGGCGGTGCCCACGGCCATTCCGATGCTGTCGCGCTTTGCCGCGATGCTGCAGGAGCTGCACCCCGGCATCGTGCCCGCGGTGCTGTCGATGAGCTCGCAGGACCTCGAGACGGGGCTCGAAAGCCTGACCATCGACCTCGCGCTCGGCTACATCGAGCGCATGCACCTGCCGGGCATCAAGCTCACGGCCTGGCCGCAGAGCGTGGAGCACTATTACCTGCTGCGGCGCGCGGCGCGGCCGTCGGCCGACCAATTGCGCATCGGCCAGCCGGTGTCGTGGGCCGAGGCCGGCCAGTTGCCGCTGTGCCTGCTCACGCCCGACATGCACAACCGCTCGATCATCGACCAGGCGCTGCGCGAGGCCGGCGTGGCGCTGGCGCCCGCGATCGAAACCAACTCGGTACTTACCCTTGCCCTCGCGGTGCTCGCGGGCTCGGTCAGCAGCGTGCTGCCGGGGTCGATGGTGGCCGCGGTGCGCAGCTACCGCGAGCTCGAGGCGCTGCCGCTCATGGCGCCCGAGGTCAAGACGCCGCTGGGTTTCATGACCCAGACGGGGGTGCGGCCATCGCGGGCGCTCGACGCCGCGCTGGTGTTTCTGCAGACGCCGGCCTGGCGCGAGCAGGTGCGGCTGCACAGCGGCGCGCTCGGCGAATAGCGCGCCTTTGGCGGCGCCCGGCCGACGCGCCGGCCATCCATAGCCATTTAGTTATTGAATCGATCGATGTTCCGATCGAATTTGACGCGCCCGGGGCCGGCCCACACACTCGCCCAACCCCTATGAAAGCGTTTGCCGAAGGGGGCTTTGACAGAGACATCGAAGAAGCGACACGAGAAAAGGCCCAGGCAGTGAACAACCACCCAGCCACGACCCGCGAGACGACCGCAGCGGCCCGCAGCACGCACACCATCGTGCCGCTCGCCACCCCCGACGAGATGCGCGACCGCATCCGCCGCAAGAGCAAGCTCAAGGGCCGCCAGCCCGAGGAGGCCGCGCTCGTCGAGGTGCGCGCGCTGATCGGCGCCCGCCCGCCCGAGGGGCACCGGCGCGACCTGCTGATCGAGCACCTGCACAAGCTCAACGACGCCTACCGCTGCCTGCACGACCGCCACCTGGTGGCGCTGGCGCGCGAGATGAACATCCCGATGGCCGAGGTCTACGAGGTCGCGACCTTCTATCACCACTTCGAGGTGGTGCGCGGCGACGAGGCCGCGCCCGGCCTCACGGTGCGCGTGTGCGACGGACTGGCCTGCGAACTCGCGGGCGCCAAGGACCTGCTCGCGCGGCTGCCCGTGCTGCTCGGTGCCGGCGACGACCTGCGCGTGATCGCGGCGCCGTGTGTCGGCCGCTGCGAGCAGGCGCCGGTGGCGGTGGTCGACCAGCAGGCCGTGCCGCTGGCCACCGAAGAGAAGGTGCTGCGCGCGCTGAAGTCGACGCCCGACGCCGAGCCGCCCGTGGCCTACTTCGACGCTGCGCTGTTCGCCGAAAAGAGCGTCTCGCCGCTGCCCGGCGCGATCGAGCGCCTGCCGGCTTTCACCGACTACGCGACCTACCGCGCCCACGGCGGCTACGCGCTGGCCGCGGCGCTCGCGAGCGGCGCGCAGGACACCGAGGCGGTGCTCAAGGCGATGGAAGACTCGGGCTTGCGCGGCCTCGGCGGCGCGGGCTTCCCGGCCGGGCGCAAGTGGCGCATCGTGCGCGACCAGCCGGCGCCGCGCGTCATGGCGGTCAACATCGACGAGGGCGAGCCCGGCACCTTCAAGGACCGCACCTACCTCGAGCG
>CAMLCW010000535.1 GCA_946478645.1 uncultured Variovorax sp. | reverse complement strand
CCAGCGCATCGGGCAGGTCGCGCCGCAGCGCATCGCTCTCGGCCGCGGTCGACACGAAGCGGTCGCCGCTCAACAGCAAGCCCCGATGCACCTGCGGCGCGCGCAGCCCGAACGCATCGACCGCCGCCTGCCCGACCAGCACCACCGGATCGCGCAGCGCCTGTTGCGCCACGGCCGCCAGCGCGTCGCCGATGGCAGGGTCGGCAGGAAAACGCGCCAGGCCCACGAGCGGCACCTCGTACCTCGGGAAGATCGGCGAGGCGTCGAGGTCGTGCTGCAGCAACTCGGTGGCGACCACCACGTCGCCGACGTTCACGCCCTGCCCCAGGCCGCCCGCGACACCGGTGAACACGATCGCGCTCACGCCGAAGCGCTCGATCAGCACCGTGGCCGTGGTCGCCGCAGCCACCTTGCCGATGCGCGACAGCACCGCCACCACCGGCCGGCCGTGCAGGTGTCCCTGCCAGAAGTCGCGCCCGGCGACCCCGACGCGCTGCTCGTCGGGCATCTGCGCGAGCAGCGCATGCAGCTCCTCGTGCATGGCCGCGACGATCGCCACGGGCGCGGGCGGCGCGGCACGCACGGGCGGCTACTTCTTCGCGTCGCGCAGCTCGCGGCGCAGGATCTTGCCGACCGGGGTCTTCGGCAGGTCGGTGCGGAACTCGATGACCCGCGGCTGCTTGTAGCCCGTGAGGTTGGCGCGGCAATATTCGCGCACCTGCGCCTCGGTCAGCGACGGGTCCTTCTTGACGATCACGAGCTTCACGGCCTCGCCGGTCTTCTCGTCGGCCACGCCCACGGCCGCGCACTCGAGCACGCCCGGGATCTGCGCCACCACATCCTCGACCTCGTTCGGATAGACGTTGAAGCCCGACACCAGGATCATGTCCTTCTTGCGGTCGACCACCTTGAAGTAGCCGCGCTCGTCGACCATGCCGATGTCGCCGCTCTTGAAGTAGCCGTCGGGCGTCATGACCTTGGCCGTCTCGTCCGGGCGCTGCCAGTAGCCGGCCATCACCTGCGGGCCCTTGATGGCGATCTCGCCAGGCTGGCCCGGCGGCACTTCGCGGCCCTCGTCGTCGAGCAGCTTGAGCCAGGTGCTCGGCAGTGGCAGGCCGATGGTGCCGGTATAGGCCTTGCTATCGGTGGGGTTGCAGGTGGCCGAGGGCGAGGTCTCCGAAAGGCCGTAGCCCTCGCAGATCGGGCAGCCGGTCTTCTCGAGCCAGAGCTTCGCGACCGCGGCCTGCACCGCCATGCCGCCGCCCACCGAGACCTTGAGGTTCTTCCAGTCGACGGTGTTGAAGTCGGGATGGTTCGCAAGTCCGTTGAACAGCGTGTTGACGGCCGGGAAGCTGTGGATCGTGTGCTTGGAAAGCTCCTTGAGCACGCCCGCGAGATCGCGCGGATTCGGGATCAGGATCAGCTTGCCGCCCGTGCGCATGCTCAGCATCATGCCCACGGTGAACGCGAAGATGTGATAGAGCGGCAGCGCGCACACGCCCGTGGGCTGCTCACCGGCCGGCACCTGCGCCATCACGGGTTCGTTCCAGGCCTCGGACTGCAGCACGTTCGCGATCACGTTGCGGTGCAGCAGCACGGCGCCCTTCGAGACGCCGGTGGTGCCGCCGGTGTACTGCAGCACGGCCACGTCATCGGGCCCGATCACGGGCACCTGCAGCGTGCGGCTCGCGCCCTGGTCGAGCGCGTCGTTGAAGCGCACCGCGCCGGGCAGGCTGTAGTGCGGCACCAGCTTCTTCACGTTGCGCACCACGTAGTTGACGAGCGCGCCCTTCAGGAAGCCGAGCCGGTCGCCCATCGCGGCAAGCACGATGTGCCGCACCGGCGTGGCCGCGATGCACTGCTGCAGCGTGGTGCCGAAGTTCTCCATGATGACGATGGCCTTCGAGCCCGAGTCCTTGAGCTGGTGCTCGAGCTCGCGCGGCGTGTAGAGCGGATTCACGTTCACCAGGATCAGGCCCGCGCGCAGGATGGCCGCCACGGCCACGGGGTACTGCGGGCAGTTGGGCATCATCACGGCCACGCGATCGCCCTTGGCGAGGCCGAGCCCCTGCAGGTATGCCGCAAAGGCCTTGCTGAGCCTGTCGGTCTCGGCGTAGCTGACGTCCTTGCCCATGAAGCTGTAGGCCGTGCGGTCGGCGTATCGGGTGAAGCTCTCTTCCATGAGGGCCACCAGCGACGGGTACTGCGAAGGATCGATATCGGCAGGCACGCCTTGCGGGTAGCTGCTGAGCCAGGGGCGATCGGACATGGACGTGTCTCCTCCAAATCGGGCGGTCTGAGATGAAAACGAAAAGCGGCGCACCGGAGTGCGCCGCAAAGATCTTGCAAGGACCTCGGGGCCTATTCGATGGCCTTGCCCATATCTTCCACTACTTTCTTCGCGTCCCCAAAGACCATCATGGTCTTGTCCATGTAGAAGAGTTCGTTGTCCAGGCCCGCATAGCCGGCGGCCATCGAGCGCTTGTTCACGATCACGGTCTTGGCCTTGTAGGCCTCGAGGATCGGCATGCCGTAGATCGGGCTGCCCTTGGTGTGGGCGGCCGGGTTCACCACGTCGTTGGCGCCCAGGATGATGGCCACATCGGCCTGGCCGAACTCGCCGTTGATGTCCTCCATCTCGAACACCTGGTCGTAGG
>CAMLCW010000534.1 GCA_946478645.1 uncultured Variovorax sp. | reverse complement strand
CCATCGCGCGGCCGCGGCGGCCGCTGAATTCGACGCGCAGGTCGTTCACCTGCAGCAATGCAGTTTCTTCGGTCATCAGCGTTCCCGCAGTTTGGGGTTGAGAGCGTCGTTGAGGCCGTCACCGATCAGGCTCACGGCCAGCACGGTGATGAAGATCGCGGCGCCCGGAAAGAGCACGGGCCACCAGGCGGTCAGCACGTACTGCCGCGACGAACCGATCATCAGGCCCCAGCTCATCTGGTTGGGGTCGCCCAGGCCGAGAAACGACAGGCCGGCCTCGAACAGGATGGCCGCGCCGATGGCGAGCGTGGCCGACACCACCAGCGGCGGCAGCGCGTTGGGCATGATCACCTTCCAGATGATGCGGGCGTGCCGCGCGCCGATGGCGCGCTCTGCGCGCACGAACTCCAGCCCGCGGATCTTCAGGAACTCGGCGCGCGCGAGCCGCGCCGTCGACGGCCAGCTCACGCTGCCGATGGCAAGGGTGACCGTGATCAGCGAGGGCGAGAACAGCGTGACCACCACCATCGCGAACAGCAGCGAAGGCAGCACCTGGAAGAACTCGGTCACGCGCATCAGCACCGCGTCGACGCGGCCGCCGTAGTAGCCCGCCATGGCGCCCAAGGTCACGCCGATGGTGACCGACAGCAGGGCGGCGATGGCGCCCACGGCCAGCGTGGCGCGCCCGCCGTGGATGATGCCGGTGAGCACGTCACGCCCGAGCTGGTCGCTGCCGAGCCAGGCTTCCTCGGTGAACGGCGGCGTCATCGGCGCCGTGATCATTTCGAACGGATCGGCCGGGTACACCCAGGGCCCGACGATGGACACCAGCACGACGACGAGCAGGATCGCCATGCCGACGATGGCGGCCGGGTTGCGCATGAACATGCGCAGCGCCTCGACGCCGGGGTGTTCGACCTTGATGGCTTTGTTGTTGTTCATGAGGTCTTGATGCGAGGATCGATCAGTCGGTAGCACAGGTCGGTGACCATGTTCATCACGATGACGACGATGGAAGAGAACAGCAGCACGCCGAGGATGGTCGGGTAGTCGCGCCGCAGCACCGAGTCGAAGGCCAGGCGGCCCAGGCCGGGCCAGTTGAACACCGTCTCGACCAGGATCGCGCCGGCCAGCACGTTGCCGAACTGCAGGCCCAGCACCGTGACCACCGGCAGCAGCGCGTTGCGCAGCGCATGCTTGTAGAGCACCACGCCTTCGGCCAGGCCCTTGGCGCGTGCGGTGCGGATGTAGTCGGCGCCGAGCACGTCGAGCATCGACGAGCGCGCGAGCCGGCTGTACTGCGCGAGATAGATCACGGCCAGTGTCACCGTCGGCAGCACCAGGTGGTGCAGCACGTCGACCATGCCGCCCCAGAAGCCGTCGACCGGGTCGGGCGAGCGCATGCCCGAGACCGGCAGGATCGGGAGCACCGACGCGAACAGCAGCACCAGCATGATGCCGGTCCAGAACACCGGCGCCGCGAAGCCGACCAGCGACAGCACCGTGATCGCCTGCGACAGCAGCCCGTTGGGCTTGCGCGAGGACAGCACGCCGAGCAGCGTGCCGAACACGAAGGCCGTGATCACCGCGCTCAGCACCAGCAGCAGCGTGGCCGGCACGCGCTCGAGGATCATCTGCGAGACCGGCAGGTTGAAGTAGTACGAGTAGCCGAGATCGCCGCTGGCGACCTTGGCGAGGTAGATGCCCAATTGGGTGAGAAAGGGGCGGTCGAGCCCGTACTGCTTGCGCAGGTCGGCCATGAGTTCGGGGCTCATGCCGCCCGAGGCGCCGGCAATGGTTTCGACCGGATCGCCCGGCGCGGAATGCACCAGCACGAAGTTCAGGACCACGACCGCCAGGACCAGCAGCAGGCCCTGGAGCAGTCGGGAGGCGAGGAGGCGGAGAAAACCCATCGTGGTGGCGCCGTCGTTGTGGTTGTTGTTGTTGCCGTGGCGGTTGTCGCCGCGCTTACTTCAGGTACACCTCGTCGTAGGGTGCGGCCGGGCCCCAAATGGTGGCGGGCACATTGCCCACGTTCTTGCGCGTGGCCGTGTGGTAGGGCGAATCGTTGATGAACACGATCGGCACCTCGTCGGTCACGATCTTCTGGAACGTGGCGTAATAGGCCTTGCGCTTGGTCGGATCGAGCAGCGTGCCGGCGGTGTTGAGCAGTTCGTCGACCTTGGGGTTGGCGTACGACTGGGTGTTGGTCCAGATGATGGGCTTGATGTTGGTCGAGAGGTAGGTGCGGTGCACGCCGATGACCGGATCGCCCCAGTTGAACACCACGTCCATCGACAGGTCGAAGTCGTGCGTGGCGAGGCGCTTGGCCCAGGCCGGGAAGTCGGCCGAGGCGCGCACCTCCACCGTGACGCCGATCTTCTTGAGTTGCGCGCGCACGTACTCGGCCACGTTCTTCTGCTGGTCGTCGTTGCCCGGCAAGTAGTCGATGGTGAGCTTGAGGCGTTCGCCGCCGGCGCCGGCCTTGAGGCCGGCTTCGTCGAGCAGCGCGGCGGCCTTCTTCAGGTCGAGCGGATAGCGCACCACATCGTCGGTGGCGAACGGGCTGCTGGCCACGATGGGGCCGTCGGCCGGCGTGGCGAAACCGCCCATCAGCGCCTTGGTGATGAACTTCTTGTCGAGCGCGTAGGCGATGGCCTTGC
>CAMLCW010000533.1 GCA_946478645.1 uncultured Variovorax sp. | reverse complement strand
GAGCGGCGCGACACCGTCATCGTGGCCACGGTGAGCGCCATCTACGGCATCGGCACGCCCGAGGACTACACCCAGATGCGCTTCATCATGCGCGTGGGCGACAAGATCGGCCAGCGCGACGTGATCGGCCGGCTGATCCGCATGCAGTACACGCGCAACGAGCAGGACTTCTCGCGCGGCACATTCCGCGTGCGCGGCGACACGATCGACGTGTTTCCGGCCGAGCACAGCGAGCTCGCGATCCGCATCGAGCTGTTCGACGACGAGATCGAGACGCTGCAGCTGTTCGATCCGCTCACGGGGCGCATCCGCCAGAAGATCCCGCGCTTCACGGTCTATCCGTCGAGCCACTACGTGACCCCGCGCGACAAGGTGCTGGGCGCGGTCGAAACCATCAAGCTCGAGCTGGCCGAGCGGCTCAAGGAGTTCGTCTCGCAGGGCAAGCTGGTCGAAGCGCAACGGCTCGAGCAGCGCACCCGCTTCGACCTCGAGATGCTGGCCGAGATCGGCCACTGCAAAGGCATCGAGAACTACACGCGCCATCTCTCGGGTGCGGCGCCGGGCCAGCCGCCGGCCACGCTCACGGATTACCTGCCGAAGGACGCGCTGATGTTCCTCGACGAGAGCCACCAGATGGTCGGCCAGCTCGGCGGCATGTACAACGGCGACCGGGCGCGCAAGACCACGCTGGTCGAATACGGCTTCCGGCTGCCGAGCGCGCTCGACAACCGGCCCCTGAAGCTGGAGGAATTCGAGGCCCGCGTGCGCCAGTGCGTCTTCGTCTCCGCGACCCCGGCCGACTACGAAAAGCAGCACGCCGGCAACGTGGTCGAGCAGCTGGTGCGGCCCACCGGCCTGATCGACCCCGAGGTGGAAGTGCGCCCGGCCACGCACCAGGTGGACGACGTGCTGGGCGAGATCCGCATCCGGGTCGAGAAGAACGAGCGCGTGCTGATCACCACCCTCACCAAGCGCATGGCCGAGCAGCTGACCGACTACCTGGGCGACAACGGCGTCAAGGTACGCTACCTGCACAGCGACATCGACACCGTCGAGCGCGTCGAGATCCTGCGCGACCTGCGCCTGGGCACCTTCGACGTGCTGGTGGGCATCAACCTGCTGCGCGAAGGGCTGGACATTCCGGAGGTGTCGCTGGTGGCGATCCTCGACGCAGACAAGGAAGGCTTCCTGCGCGCCGAGCGCTCGCTGATCCAGACCATCGGGCGCGCCGCCCGCAACCTGAACGGCAAGGCGATCCTCTACGCCGACCGGGTCACCGAGTCGATGAAAAAGGCCATCGGCGAGACCGAGCGCCGCCGCGCGCGCCAGGTGGCCTACAACGAGGCCCATGGCATCACGCCGCGCAGCATCAACAAGCAGGTGCGCGACCTGATCGACGGCGTCTACAGCGAAAAGAGCGGCAAGGAAGCGGCCAAGCTCGACCTCGAGCGCGCCAAGGTCGAGGACATGAGCGAAAAGGACATCGCCCGCGAGATCAAGCGGCTCGAGAAACTCATGATGGAACACGCCCGCAACCTCGAATTCGAGAAGGCAGCCCGGGTGCGCGACCAGCTCGCACTGCTGCGGGAGCAGGCATTCGGCGCGGCGGGCGGCGACAACATTGCCGTTCTGCCGGTCTGAGCGCGCGCCCGTCTACTCCGCATCGCGGCCCGATGGGGTTTACCCGAGCAGAACTCGGGGACATCTGCTATACTTGAGCGAAATACTCAACAACAAAAAAGAACTTCGCGATGAAGGTTCGATCCCACTGGCTGGTTCACCAGCGCCAGGGGTCGGGCAGGGCGGAGACGAAGTCACCGCGGCCCAGGGCCGGGGTGTCGTTCTAACGGTAAGCACTTGAAGGAGCTTGCGATGCGTCTCACTACCAAAGGCCGTTTTGCGGTCACAGCAATGATCGATCTGGCGCTGCGCCAGAACACCGGTCCGGTCACGCTGGCTGCGATCAGCCAGCGGCAGCAGATTTCGTTGTCGTACCTCGAACAGCTGTTCGGCAAACTGCGCCGCCACGAGCTGGTCGAATCGACCCGCGGCCCCGGCGGCGGCTACAGCCTCGGCCGCAAGGCTGCAGATATCACCGTCGCAGACATCATTGTTTCCGTCGATGAGCCCATCGATGCCACGCAGTGCGGCGGCAAGGAAAACTGCCTCGGCGAACAGGGCCGTTGCATGACGCACGAACTCTGGGCTTCACTGAACCAGCGCATGGTCGAGTTCCTCGATTCCGTCACGCTGCAGAAGCTGGTCGACGACCAGATCGCCAAGGGTGTCCAGATCGAGAACAAGCCGGTCGTCAAGCGCGCGATCTCGGCGCAGCCGGTGGTCAAGCCGATCCGCGTGAACGCGCCGAATTCGGTCTTTGCACTCGGCAACGCCTTCGCGAAGTCCTGAGGCCCGCGGCGCCTTCGGGCGCTGCGGCGAGAGTTTTCGACAGACACCGACACATAACAACCCCACGCCAGCACGAGCCAGCCATGGACGTAACTCCTCATTTCCCGATCTATCTCGACTACGGCGCGACCACGCCGGTCGACCCGCGTGTGGTCGACGCCATGATTCCCTGGTTGCGCGACCACTTCGGCAACCCGGCATCGCGCAGCCACGCCTGGGGCTGGGAGGCTGAAGAGGCGGTCGAGAAGGCGCGCG
>CAMLCW010000532.1 GCA_946478645.1 uncultured Variovorax sp. | reverse complement strand
CCACCGAGATCTACACTCTTTCCCTACACGACGCTCTTCCGATCTCGCCTGCGCCGCCTCGGCGCGAACGGCGCTGCCGGCGAAGCGGCCCTGCGCCTTCAGTTCGCGGACCATGCGGTCGAGCACGCGGCGCGAGAACGCATAGCGTGCCAGCCCCACGCGCTCGAGCGAGAGCGCGTAGCCGATGATGGCCCAGGCCTGGCCTTCCTCGCCCAGGCGTGCCGATGCGGGCACCACCACGTCGTCGAAGAAGACTTCATGGATGTCGCCATGGCCGATCAGCGAGGGGATCGGGCGCACGGTGATGCCGGGCGTGTCCATCGGCACCAGGAAGATCGCGATGCCGCCCTTGCCCGCACCGGTGCGCGCCAGCAGGAAGCAGGTCTGCGCCATGCCGGCGTAGGAGGTCCAGACCTTGCCGCCGTTGATCACGTACTCGTCGCCGCGCGGCACGGCGCGCGTGGCCAGCGCCGCCAGGTCGGAGCCGGCCGAAGGCTCCGAGAACCCCTGGCACCATACCGCGCGGCCTGCGGCCATGTCGGGCAGGTAGCGGGCCTGCTGCTGCGGCGTGCCGTACTTCATCAGCGTGGCGCCGATGAAGTTGGCGTTCATGTATTGCGGCCCGCGCGGCTCGCCCGCGGCGAAGAGTTCCTCGCCGATGATGAAGTGTTCCCAGGCCGGCGCACCGCGCCCGCCGTGCGCCACCGGCCAGTGCGGCACCAGCAGCCCTTCGGCGGCCAGCTTGGGGCAGAACGTGAGCGAGAACGCCGTCTGCGCCGGCGAGCCCGGGCCGTGGCGGCTGATGTGTTCCCAGTCGGGCGGCAGCTCGCGCGCCAGCAGCGCGCGCACGCGCTCGCGCAAGGCCCGCTGTTCGGTGGTCCATGTGAAGTTCACGCGTTGTTCACCTTGTGCAGATAGCTCAGGTAACCCATGGGCACGGGGCTGCCGCCGTTGACGGCGATCAGGGCGCCGGTGGTCCACGACGCCGCGTCCGACAGCAGGTAGGCGCAGAGCGGGCCGATGTCGTCGGGCGTGCCCAGGCGCTGCAGCGGCACCGTCTCGACCTGGCGGCGGATGCGGCTTTCGGTGTTGAACACCTTCGCGAGTTCTTCGGTCATCACCACCCCCGGTGCCACGGCATTGACGCGGATGCCGAGGTGGCCCCATTCGGCGGCCATGGTGAGCGTGAGATTCTCGACCGCGGCCTTGGCCGCGCCGTAATGGCCGGTGTTGGGGTTCGGATGCGAGGCGCTGCGCGAGGTGATGTTGACGATGGAGCCGCCGCGCCGCATGGCGCGCGCGGCCGCCTGCGCCGCGAAGAAGGTCCACTTGAGGTTCAGGTCGGCCACGCGGTCCCATTGGTCTTCGCGCACATCAAGCAATGGGCCGATGTCGCCGGGCGCGGCGCTGCCGGCGTTGTTGACCCAGCCGTCGATGGTGCCGAAGCGCTGCTCGGCTTCGGCGACGAGGCGCACGATGTCTTCGGCGCGCGTGATGTCGGCGGCCACGGCGTGCGCCTGCGCGCCGAGCTGCTGCACTTCGGCTCGCGTCGCAGCCAGTGCCTCCTTCGAGCGGCCGCTCAGCACCACGTTCGCGCCGCAGCGCGCCGCGGCGAGCGAGATGCCGCGGCCGATGCCGCGCCCGCCGCCGGTCACGACGACGGTCTTGCCTGACAAAGAGAACATGCGGCTACTCCGGCTTGTAGCCGATTGCGGCAGCGGCCTGCGCCCACATCTGCTGCTCGGCCGCCACCTGGCGCGAATGCACCTCCGGCGCACCGCCGACCGGTATCACGCCGGCCTGCGCGAGGCGGGCGCGGATGTCGGGGTCTTTGAGCACTTCGTTGAAGGCGGCGTTGAGCCGGTCGACGACGGACGTCGGCGTGGCGGCCGGCGCCCAGAAGCCGAACGAGAAGGCGAACGTGAGGTCGGGCACGCCCACTTCCGCCAGCGTGGGCACCTCGGGCAGGGAAGGGGAGCGCTCGGCGGCGCCATGCGCCAGTGCCTTGATGCGGCCTTCCTTGATCAGGCCCACGTAGAACAGCGGCACGTCGATGCCCATCTGGATCTCTCCGGCGACCAGCGCGGTGGCGACCTGCGTCGAGCCCTTGTAGGGGATCGGCGTGGCCTCGAAGCCCGCGCGCGACTTCAGCATCTCGCCGGCCAGCAGGATGCTGCCCGCGGTGTAGCTGAAGTTGACCTTGCCCGGGTTCTTCTTGGCGTAGTCGACGAACTCGCGGAAGTTGCTCACCGGCAGCGTGCCCGGGACCATCAGCGTCATGCCGCCGCGCGCCACGCAGACGACCGGCCGCATGGAACGCAGCAGGTTGAACTTCAGGTCTTTCACCAGCACCGGCGTCAGGCTGCCGCCGCCGAGGAACAGGATGGTGTGGCCGTCGGCCGGCTGTGCGGCCGCGTACTCGGTGCCGATGAGGGCCGCCGCGCCGGGCTTGTTCTCCACGATGACCGGCTGCTTGAGCTGGGTACCGAGCTTCTCGCCGAGCGCGCGCGCGAGGCTGTCTGAACCGCCGGCGCCGAACGGCACGATGATGCGCACCGGCTTGTCGGGGAAGGTGCCTTGCGCCACTGCGGGCCAAGGCGTGACACCGCCCAGTGCGGTGGCGGCCGCGGCGGCCAGCATCAGGCTGCGCCTGCGGCCCGAAGGCGGAATGGAAACGGGTTGGCCCATGGTCGTG
>CAMLCW010000531.1 GCA_946478645.1 uncultured Variovorax sp. | reverse complement strand
CTCGGCGCGCAGGCGGTGCTGGCCGCGCTCTACGGGCGCGAGCGCAGCGGCTGCGGCGAGACGCTCGAGAGCTCGCTGTTCGAGGTCGCGCTGCACTTGCAGGCGACCAGCTGGAGCGACTACCTGGGCGGCGCGCCCGAACCCGAGCGCCGCGGCGACGGGCAGCCGCACAATGCGCCCGCCGCCGAGGTGGTGCCCACGCGCGACGGCCACATCGTGCTGTCGGCCTATGCCGAGGAACACTGGGCACGCTTCTGCCGCGTGGTCGGCCGCGAGGCGCTGGTGGCCGACGCGCGCTTTGCCACCAATGCGCTGCGGGTCGCGAACCGTCCTGCGTTGCGCGCGGTGCTGCGCGAGTGCCTCTCCGAAATGAGCAGCGAGCAGTGCGTCGCGCTGCTCGGGCGCCACCAGATCGTCTCGGGCGCGGTGCGCAGCTACGCCCAGGTGCGTGCATCGCCCGACTTCACCGAATGCGGGCTGCTGGTGGATGCCGTGGCTGCCGACGGTGCGCGCTACCAGGCGCTCGGCCTGCCCTACCGGCTCGGCGATGCACCGCCCGCCGCACCGCCGGCCGCGCCCGCCTGCGGCGCCGACAGCGATGCGGTGCTGATCGAACTCGGCTACAACGCGGCGCAGGTCGCCGCGATGCGCAGTGCCGGCGCCGTGGCCTGACGACCATCGAATCCCAAGAAGAAGGAGACTCCACCATGATTCCCCGAAGAAGGCGCATGCTCTGCGCCACAGCCGCAGGCCTCGCGGCCTCCATCGCCGGCCTGCCTGCCTTCGCGCAGGCCTGGCCTGCGCGGCCGGTGCGCCTGGTGTCGCCCTATGGCGCCGGCGGCTCGAACGACATCCTCACGCGGCTGCTTGGCGACCATCTCGCACGCCGGCTCGGCCAGGGCGTGGTGATCGAGAACAAGGCCGGCGCAGGGACGCGCATCGCCAACGAGTACATCGCGCACGCCCCACCCGACGGCTACACGCTGCTGCACGCGGCCGCGCCGATCGCGATCGGCGAGGCGCTGTACCCCAAGCTTCCTTACGACGTGAAGAAGAACTTCGCGCCGATCGTGAGCACCGCGATCGCGCCGCTGTTCCTCGTCACCAACACCGAAGCGCCGTACAAGACGCTGGCCGAGTTCATCCGCCACGGCAAGGCTTCGTCGAAAGGGCTGACCTTCGGCTCGCCGGGCGCCGGCTCGGCACCGCACCTGACGGCCGAGCTGCTGCTCCGACAATCGGGCACGCCGGGCATCGTGGTGCACTACCGCGGCGACGCGCCCGCCTACGCCGAACTGCTGGCCGGGCGCATCGACGCCACGCTCACGGCCGTGTCGACCGCGGTGCCGCACATCCAGGCCGGCAAGCTGCGCGTGCTCGCGGCCAGCACCGAGGCGCGCACGCCCGTCTACCCCGATGCGCCCACGCTGCGTGAACTGGGGCTCGCCAACGTGGTCGGCTACGGCTGGTACGGGCTGATGGCGCCTGCGGGCACGCCGGCGGCCATCCTCGCGCGGCTCAATGCCGAGACCAATGCCGCGCTCGCCGATCCCGAGATCCGCAAGAAGGCCGAGGCCGCGGGGCTGGAACTGCGCGGCGGCACGGCGCAGGCCTTTGCCGACTTCATCGCGAGCGAGACGCGCAAATGGGCGCAGATCATCAAGGCCGCGAACATCACGGCCGAATAGCAGCGGACGGCCATGAATCGATTTCTTCAAGGCTTTGCCGCAGCCATCATCGCGGTCGTGCTGCTCCAGGGTTGCGCCAGCGTGGCGACGGATGCACCGGCAGGCGTGCGGCGCCAGACCGCGTTCGGCCCTGTCGCGGGCCGCGACGACGGCACCGGCACCATCAGCTGGAAGGGCGTGCCGTTCGCGCAGCCACCCGTCGGCGCGCTGCGCTGGAAGGCGCCCGCCGACCCCGAGCGCTGGACCGCGCCGCGGCAGGCTGCGGACTTCGCGCCGGCCTGCGTCCAGACCGGCCGCCTCTACGGCCCCGGGCGCCACAACCGCTACGACGAGACCATCGGGCAAACGCTCGGCCAGACGCTGGGTGCCGAGGACTGCCTGTACCTCAACATCTGGGCGCCCGCTCCGCGCGCCGCTGCCGCCGCTACGCCGCGGCCGGTGATCGTCTGGGTGCATGGCGGCAGCAACATCACGGGCTACACCGCCGACCCGGTGTACGACGGCGCCGCGCTCGCGCGCAGCCAGGACGCGGTGGTGGTCTCGGTCAACTACCGGCTCGGCATCTTCGGTTTTCTCGACCTCGCGGCGCTCAAGAGCGGCAACGCCGCGGAGGACGGCGGCAACTTCGCGCTGCTCGACATCGTGAAAGCGCTCGAGTTCGTCCAGCGCGACATCGCGGCCTTCGGCGGCGATCCGTCGCGCGTCACTTTGATGGGCCAGTCCGCCGGCGCGGTCAATGTCTATGCGCTCCTCACCTCGCCGATGCTCGTGGCGCGTTCGAGGCCGCCGCTGTTCCACCGGCTCGTGGCGCTGAGCGGCGGCATCTCCACGCCGGCCACGCTGCCGGCCGGCGCCATCGCCGCGATCCAGCCCCGCACCCTCTGGGCCGAGCGCGGCGAGCAGCTGCTGCTGCAGTCGCTCATCGCCGATGGCACGGCCACCGACGAAGCGGCCGCACGCGAGCGCGTGCGCGCCGGAAACGAAGACACCACGCCGCTGCTGCCGCCG
>CAMLCW010000530.1 GCA_946478645.1 uncultured Variovorax sp. | reverse complement strand
GCGGCGCGGTTGTAGCCGATCTTCAGGTGGCGCTGCACCAGCGAGATGCTGGCCTTGCGGTTCTTGAGCACCACCTCCACCGCCTGGTCGTACATCGGATCCTTCTCGGCATCGCCGCCCTCGCCGAGCATGTCGCCGTCGCCGTCGACCGTGCCGCCTTCGAGCACGCCTTCGATGTAGTCGGGCTCGCCCTGGCTCTTGAGGTAAGCCACCACGCGGTGCACTTCGTCGTCGCTCACGAACGCGCCGTGCACGCGGATCGGCAAGCCGGTGCCGCTGGGCATGTAGAGCATGTCGCCCATGCCGAGCAGCGCCTCGGCGCCCATCTGGTCGAGGATGGTGCGGCTGTCGATCTTGCTCGACACCTGGAACGCGATGCGCGTCGGAATGTTCGCCTTGATGAGGCCGGTGATCACGTCCACGCTGGGCCGCTGCGTCGCGAGGATCAGGTGGATGCCGGCCGCGCGCGCCTTCTGCGCCAGCCGTGCGATCAGCTCTTCGATCTTCTTGCCGACCACCATCATGAGGTCGGCCAGCTCGTCGATCACGACCACGATGTGCGGCTCACGCTTGAGCGGCTCGGGATCGTCGGGCGTGAGGCTGAAGGGGTTGTAGATGAACTCTTCGCGCGCCTTGGCCTCGTCGATCTTGGTGTTGTAGCCGGCCAGGTTGCGCACGCCGAGCTTGCTCATGAGCTTGTAGCGGCGCTCCATCTCGGCCACGCACCAGTTGAGGCCGTGCGCGGCCTGCCGCATGTCGGTGACGACCGGCGCGAGCAGATGCGGAATGCCTTCGTAGACCGACATCTCGAGCATCTTCGGGTCGATCATGAGCAGGCGCACGTCGCGCGCCTCGGCCTTGTAGAGCAGCGACAGGATCATCGCGTTGATGCCGACCGACTTGCCCGAACCCGTGGTGCCGGCCACGAGCACGTGCGGCATCTTCGCGAGGTCGGCCACGACGGGGTTGCCGATGATGTCCTTGCCGAGGCCCATCGTGAGCATCGACTTGCCTTCGTTGTAGACCTGCGAACCGAGGATCTCGCTGAGCTTGATCGACTGGCGCTTGGCGTTCGGCAGCTCGAGCGCCATGTAGTTCTTGCCGGGAATGGTCTCGACCACGCGGATCGACACCAGCGAGAGCGAGCGCGCCAGGTCCTTGGCGAGGTTGACGATCTGCGACCCCTTGACGCCGGTGGCGGGCTCGATCTCGTAGCGCGTGATGACGGGACCGGGCGAAGCCAGCACCACGCGCACCTCGACGCCGAAGTCCTTGAGCTTCTTCTCGATCATGCGCGACGTCATCTCGAGCGTGTCGGCGGACACCGTTTCCTGCCGCGCCTGCGCGGCATCGAGCAGGTCGACCTGCGGCAGCTTGCTGTCGGGCAGTTCCTTGAAGAGCGGCTTCTGGCGCTCCTTGGCGACGCGGTCGCTCTTGGGCACCTCGGCGAGGGCGGGCTCGATCTGCACCGGTGGCGAAGCTGCGCGGCGCTTCGGACGCGGCTCGATGCGCAGTTCCTCGTCGCCGACCAGGGGCTCGGGCTCGTCCGCATCGGAGGCCGTGCGCGAGAACGGCAAGTCTTCGGCCTCCTCGCGCTCGCGCGCTGCGCGCTTGCCCATCGCGATGTCGGCCGCGAGTTCGCGCTTTTCGCGACGCCACTCGAAAAGCGAATAGGCCCGCGCGCCGATGCGCTCGGCGATCTGTGTCCACGAGAAGCGGAACACCAGCGCCGAGCCGATCACGCCCGCCGCGATGGCGACCAGCGCCGAGCCGGTGAAGCCCATCCAGCGCACGCTGGAGGGCCCCACGAGGTAGCCGAGCACGCCGCCGCCCGAGCCGGGGAGATGGGATTCGAGCCGGTACAGCCGCGACCATTCGAGCACCGCGCTCGCGGACAGCAGCAGCAGCAGGCCGAACCAGAAGGCGAGGCGGCTGCGGTTGAAACGGCCGCGCACCGGCTGTTCGCCGGCCGCGGCTTCGCCGCCGCGCAGCCAGCTGGCCAGCGAGGACAGCCATGCGCGAATGCCCGCCGCAAGGCACCACCAGACCGAGTAGCCCGCGAGGAAGTAGCTCCCGTCCGCGAGCCAGGCACCGATGCGGCCGCCCCAGTTCTTGATCTCGCCGCCGGTGCCCGAAGTGGACCAGGCTGCGTCGGACGGCGTGAAGCTCAGCATGGCCAGCAGCCAGAACAGCAGCGCCGCGAAGCCGGCGACCAGGGTGATCTCGTGTGCGAAGCGCAAGGCACGCATCCGCACGGGCTGCCCTTCGTCAGCGGAAGAAGATTGAAGCGTATTGAGCGAATAGGTCATGAAAAATGCGGCAGCCAGCCCGCCGAGCGACAGCTGGATGCCTGAACACTACAACAAAAGGCCCCGGCCGGGCCGCGGCTCACGCCAGCGACAGCAGCCGCTCCTTGACGATCATGGACCCGTCGTCCTGGGTCTGGACGAAGCCGCGTTCCTCAAGGTCCTTCATCACGCGGCTCACCATTTCGCGCGAGGCGCCCACCATTTTCGCGAGATCCTGGCGCGAGATCTTGTCGCGCACCTTGAGGTTGCCCGCGCCGTCGGCCGTGGCGAACTCGAGCAGCGATCGTGCCACGCGCCCGTAGACGTCCATGAGCGCGAGCGACTCGATCTTGCGGTCGGCATGGCGCAGGCGCTGCACCAGGCCGCGCATGATGTTGTAGGCCATCGAGGAGTTCTCGGGCAGGCAGCG
>CAMLCW010000529.1 GCA_946478645.1 uncultured Variovorax sp. | reverse complement strand
TCGCAGCTCGACCGCTTCCTGATGCGCATCTCGCTCGGCTACCCCGACCGGGCCGCGGAGCGCGAACTGCTCGCGGGCGCCGACCGCCGCGAGATGCTCGCCACCCTGCCCGCGCTGCTGACCGCCGCCGAACTCACGGCCCTGCAGCAGCGCGTGCAGCAGGTGCACGCGGCCGAGCCGCTCCTGAACTACGTGCAGGACCTGATCGCCGCCACGCGCTCGGGCCGCTGGTTCCTGCAGGGCCTGTCGCCGCGCGCCGGCATCGCGGTGCTGCGCGCCGCCAAGGCGCAGGCGCTCCTGGCCAACCGCGACTACGTGGCGCCCGACGATGTGCAGTCGGTGCTGCCGCAGACCATCGCGCACCGACTCACGCCCGTGGGCGATGCGGGCCGAGGCGCGGTCGAGCAGGTGCGCGCGATGATCGCCGACGTGCCCCTGCCCTAGGCGGGCTTCTTCATGATCACGTTGCTAAGGTCGCGCATCGACGGCTGGTTCCTGTCGCGCCGGCCGCCCTCGGACACGCTCGAACTCACGCAGCGCAACGTCTACATCGTGCCCACGCGCGCCGGGTGGATGCTGGCCGCCACGCTGCTGGTGCTGCTCGTGGCCTCGATCAACTACCAGCTCAACCTGGGCTACCTGCTGACCTTCCTGCTTGCGGGCAGCGTGGCCGTGGGCATGCATGTCTGCCACGCCACCTTGCGCGGGCTGGCGCTGCACCTGGCGCCGCCCGAGCCGCACTACGCGGGCGCGGCCGCCGCCTTCCGCGTGGTGCTGCACAACACGCGGCGCAGCGTGCGCTACGGCATCGGCATGGCGGTGCGCGGCAGCGGCCACTGGGCCTGGACCGACGTGCCGGCCGAAGGCAGCGCCACGGTCGAGATCGCGTTCCTGCCCGAGCGGCGCGGCCTGCATCCGGTGCCGCCGCTCACGGCCGAGACGCGCTTTCCGCTTGGCACCTTCCGCGTCTGGACGGTGTGGCGGCCGGCGGCGCAGATGCTGGTCTACCCGGCGCCCGAGGCGCATCCGCCGCCGCTGCCGCCGGCCGAGCCGCTGACCGGCGCGGCCGCGGTCTCGTCGGCGCTGCGCGCGCAGGCGGCCGGCGAATACGACGGCCTCCGGGCCTACCGGCGCGGCGATCCGCTCAAGCTCGTGGTCTGGAAACGGGCCGCGCGCGCCCAGGCCACCGGCTCCGAAGAGCTGGTGAGCCGCGACCTGCAGCAGACGCAGCGCGAAGAACTGTGGCTCGACGCCCAGGCCGCCGGCCTGGCCGACACCGAGGCCCGGCTCTCGCGGCTGTGCGCCTGGGTGCTGATGGCCGACCGGCTCGGCGTGGACTACGGCGTGCGCGTGGCCGGCCGCGTGGTGCCGCCCTCGCAGGGCGAAGCCCACCGTCGGGCATGTCTGGAGGCCCTGGCGCTATGTTGAAGAAGCTCGCACGCGAACTGGCGGCGCTGCCGCGGGATGCCCGCGACACGCTGTTCCTGCTCGCGGTGATCGCGCTGATCGTGCTGCCGCAGGCACCCAACCTGCCGTGGTGGTGCAGCGCCATCACCGCGATGGTGCTGGTGTGGCGCGGCATGCTTGCGGTCGAGGCCCGGCCGCTGCCGGGCAAGTGGTGGCGCGTGGGCCTGCTGGCGCTCACCCTTGGGGCCACCTTCGCGACGCACCGCACGCTGCTCGGGCGCGATGCCGGCGTCACGCTGGTGGTGATCCTGCTCGCGCTCAAGACCCTGGAGCTGCGCGCCCGGCGCGACGCCTTCGTGCTGTTCTTCCTGGGCTTCTTCGCGATGCTCACGAACTTCTTCTATTCGCAGTCGCTGGTGACCGCGTTCCTGATGCTGCTGGCGCTGCTCGGCCTGCTCACGGCACTGGTGAATGCCCACATGCCGGTGGGCCGCCCGCCGCTGTGGCAGGCCGCGCGCACCGCGGGCTGGATGGCGCTGGCCGGCGCGCCGGTCATGCTCGCGCTGTTCATGCTGTTCCCGCGCTTTGCGCCGCTCTGGGGCACGCCCGGAGATGCGATGGTCGGGCGCAGCGGCCTGTCGAACACCATGCGCGTGGGCAGCATCGCGGCGCTCGCGCTCGACGACAGCGTCGCGGCGCGCATCAAGTTCGACGACGACCGCATGCCGCCGCAGAGCCAGCTGTATTTCCGCGGCCCGGTGCTCGCGCGCTTCGACGGTCGCGAATGGACCGCGCTGCAGCCCTGGCTGCGCGGCGCTGCGCCACAGTCGAACCTGCGCACCCGCGGCGCGCCGGTGCGCTATGAAGTCACGCTCGAACCCAACCACCGGCCGTGGCTGCTGACGCTCGATGCGGCGGCCACCGCGCCCGAGCTGCCGGGCTTCGAGCTGACCGGCACGAGCGACCTGCAATGGCTCACCCACCGACCGGTGTCCGACCTGGTGCGCTACCGCGCCGAAAGCCACACGCAATTCGAAAGTGGCCCGACGCGGCCCAGCGGGCTGCTGCAGCCCTACCTGGCGCTGCCGCCCGGCAGCAATCCGCGCACCGCCGAACTCGCGGCCCGCATGCGCGCCGACCCCGCGCTGGCCGGTGCCGACACGCCCGCCTTCGTGCGCGCCGCGCTGCAGCGGCTGCGCACGGGCGGCTACACCTACACGCTGGAGCCCGGCGTCTACGGCAGCGAGACCGCCGACGAGTTCTGGTTCGACCGCAAGCAGGGCTTCTGCGAGCACATCGCCTCGGCCTTCGTGGT
>CAMLCW010000528.1 GCA_946478645.1 uncultured Variovorax sp. | reverse complement strand
GACCTTCCTGGCGAAGCTGGTCAACTGGGACTTCGCGGCCAAGAACTTCGGCTGAGAAATACGGACTTCCGGACGCAGAGTTCGCAAAGGTCTCGCAGAAGTCGCAAAAGAAGAAATCAAAAGAAATTGAATTCCTTCTGCGAACTCTGCGAAATCTCTGCGCCCTCTGCGCCCTCTGCGCCCTCTGCGTCCGGCAGTCCGATCCCGACCCCGATCCCGCTCCCTCACATGTTGATGAGGTTCAGGATGTTGCCGTCGGGGTCCTTGAACCACGCGACCTTCATGTCGCCCGAGACGTGGAGGTCGCCTTCGAGGCGCGTGTCGGGCATGTCTTTGTAGTGCTCGAACTTCACGCCCTTGGCCTTGAGCGCGGCGACGAGGCTTTCGATCTGGTCGCCCACGCTCCAGGTCACGGCCGTGGCCTGGTTGGTGCCCGCGAAGGCCGAGCGGTACACGTTGATGCGCGTGCCGCCGCTGCGGTAGACGATCACCTCGTCGCCCTCGGCGTCGACCTGCACGAGGCCCAACGTGTCTTCATAAAAGCGGCGGGCCGTGGCGAGGTCTTTCACCGCCAGGTTGGCCACCGCGTCGATGTTTCCGAGCATGCGCTTCTCCTGTTGAGCCCGGTGCGGTGCCGATCGGGCGCGACGCCGGGCGAGCCAAAAATACTCAACCATCCGGTGAAGTATTCGCACTTCGAGGGGCCATGTCAATCCGGCGGAAAATACCCACGCCAGCCGAGCGTCGGCTGCATTACCCGACTCCCCCGACAGAGACAACCAACCATTCCATGATCCGCAGAAACTTCGGCACGCTGGCGCTTTCGCTGGCACTCCCCTTGGCCTTTGCCGGCACCACCATCGCCAACGCGCAGACCGCGCCCTACCCCGCCAAGTCGGTGCGCATGATCGTGCCGTTCCCGCCCGGCGGCGGCACCGACATCCTTTCGCGCCTGGTGGCGCAGAAGCTCACCGAGGCCAAGGGCTGGACCGTGGTGCCCGACAACCGCGGCGGCGCCGGCGGCACCATCGGCATTGCCGAGGCCGCGCGCGCCGCGCCCACCGGCTACGACATCGTGATGGGCCAGAAGGACAACATGGTCGTCGCGCCCTGGCTCTACAAGAACCTGAGCTACAACCCGGTGAACGACTTCGCGGCCGTGGCACACATCGCCTACACGCCGGTGGTGATCGTCACCCGCGCCGAGTCCAAGTTCAAGTCGCTCGCCGACGTGGTGGAAGCCGCGCGCGCCGCGCCCGACACCGTGACCTACGGCTCGCCCGGCAACGGCACCACCATCCACCTGGCCGGCGAGATCTTCAACGAGGCCGCCAAGATCAAGATGCGCCACGTGCCCTACAAGGGCTCGAACCCCGCGATGATGGACGTGCTCGCGGGCAACGTCGATTTGATGGTGTCGTCGGTGCCTTCGGCGCTGGGCCAGATCAAGGCCGGCAAGCTCCGCCCGCTGGCCGTCACCAGTGCCAAGCGCAGCAGCTCGCTGCCCGACACGGCCACCGTGGCCGAGCTCGGCTACAAGGGCTTCGACGTGAGCACCTGGTACGGCATCTTCGTGCCCGCCAAGACGCCCAAGGACGTGATCGCCACGTTGAATACCGAAGTCAACAAGCTGCTCGCCACGCCCGAGATGAAGGCCGCCATCGTGGCCCAGGGCGCCGAGCCGCAGAGCATGACGCCCGAGCAGTTCGGCAAGCTGCTCAAGACCGACTACGAGCAGTGGAAGGGCATCGTCAAAGCCTCGGGCGCGACCATCGAATAAGCGCGCGCCGTCGCAGAATGGTGTCTCCACCACAGGCCGCACCGCCGGCATGGAGACATCACCGATGGCATCACAGCAAGCGACGGCAACCCTGCCGCTGAAGACAGCCGCCGCCACCGCCCTTGTGGCGGCGGTGGTCGCCCTGGCGCAGGGCTGCGCGCAGATCCCGAACCGCCCGCCAAGCCACGAGGCCCTCGCGCCATCGAAACAGTCCGTGGACGCGCATGTGGCCACCGCGACGCGGGCCGCGGGCAGCGACCTCACCGCGCTGCTCACGCTGTGCAAGCCCGCCCCCGCCGCACGGCCGCCGCAGGATGCGCTCGACAAGAGCCTGGCCGGCTTCATCGCACGCCCCGCGCCGCCGCCCGGCAAGGCCTTCGAGAACCTCTACTTCGTCGGCGCCGACTGGGTCAGCGCCTGGGCCATCAAGACCTCGCAGGGCATCATCCTCATCGATGCGCTCAACACCCAGGCCGAGGCCGCGACGCTCATCGAGGGCGGCATGCGCAAGCTCGGCCTCGACCCCGCACAGATCAAGTACGTGATCGTCACGCACGGCCACGGCGACCACTACGGCGGCGCCAGCTACCTGGCCAGGAAGTACCGCGCACGCGTCGTGATGAGCGATGCCGACTGGACCATGACCGAGACCCGGCTCGAGTTTGCGACGCCCCTCTGGGGCGCGCCGCCGAAGCGCGACATCTCCGTGAAAGACGGCGACCGCATCCGCCTGGGCGACACCAGCGTGACGCTGTACCTCACGCCCGGCCACACCCGCGGCACCCTCTCGCCCGTGTTCGACGTGACCGCCGCCAACGGCCAGAAGCACCGCGCCATCTTGTGGGGCGGCACCGGCTTCAACTTCGGCAACGACATCCCGCGGCTCGACGCCTACATCGGCGCCACGCAGCGCATGGGCGGCATCGTGCAGAGCCAGCGCGTCGACGTGCTGCT
>CAMLCW010000527.1 GCA_946478645.1 uncultured Variovorax sp. | reverse complement strand
TGCTCGACCTTGCTGCGGAAGCTGTAGCGCTTGACCCGCGCGGTGCCGGTGTCGATCACGTAGCGGATGCCCGGCACGGTGAGCGAGGTCTCGGCCACGTTGGTGGCGAGCACGATGCGGCGGCCGGTGTGGCCGTCGAAGATGCGGTCCTGCTCGGGGCCCGACAGCCGCGCGAACAGCGGCAGCACCTCGGCGTTGCGGTAGAGCGGCTGGTGCGCGAGATGCCGGCGCAGGTGGTCGGCCGCCTCGCGGATCTCGCGCTCGCCCGGCAGGAAGACCAGGATGTCGCCCGCGTTGTGCGGGTCGCGCCAGAGTTCGTCGACGCCGTCGGCGATCGCGTCGTTCAGGTCGTGCTCGCGCGATTCCTCGAACGGGCGGTAGCGCTGCTCGACCGGAAAGGTGCGGCCGGAAACGAACACCGTTGGCGCCGGTCCCTTGGCGGAAGCGAAGTGGTTCGCGAAGCGCTCGGCGTCGATGGTCGCCGAGGTCACGATCACCTTCAGGTCCGGCCGGCGCGGAAGGATCTCGCGCAGGTAGCCGAGCAGGAAGTCGATGTTCAGCGAGCGCTCATGGGCCTCGTCGATGATCAGCGTGTCGTAGGCCTTGAGCAGCGGGTCGGTCTGCGTCTCGGCCAGCAGGATGCCGTCGGTCATGAGCTTGACCGAGGCGTCGCGCGAGAGCCGGTCCTGGAAGCGCACCTTGAAGCCGACCACGTCGCCGAGCGGTGTCTTCAGCTCTTCGGCGATGCGCTTGGCAACGGAACTCGCCGCAATGCGCCGCGGCTGCGTATGGCCGATCAGGCGCCCCTTGCCGGGCGGCGCATTGAGCTTGCCGCGGCCGAGCGCCAGTGCGATCTTCGGCAGCTGGGTGGTCTTGCCCGAGCCGGTTTCGCCGCAGACGATCACCACCTGGTGCGCCTGGATGGCGGCCATGATCTCGTCGCGCCGCGCCGAGACCGGCAGCGATTCGGGAAAGTCGATGCGAAGGGAGGGCGAAGGCGTGGTGGTCGTCAAGGGATATCGAAAAACAGCGAACCCGTGATTATCGGTGGCGGCACAATCACGCCCCATGTCCACCGTCTTCAACTTCACCTTCGTGCCCTGGTTCCGCTCGGTCGCGCCCTACATCCACACGCACCGCGGTAAGACTTTCGTGGTCGCGCTGGCGGGCGAGGCGATCGCGGCGGGCAAGCTGCAGAACATCGCCCAGGACCTGGCGCTGATCCAGAGCATGGGCGTCAAGGTCGTGCTGGTGCACGGCTTTCGGCCGCAGGTCAACGAGCAGCTCGCGGCCAAGGGGCACGAGGCGCGCTATTCGCACGGCATCCGCATCACCGACGAGGTGGCGCTCGACTCGGCGCAGGAGGCTGCGGGCCAGTTGCGCTACGAGATCGAGGCGGCTTTCAGCCAGGGCCTGCCGAACACGCCGATGGCGGGCTCGACGGTGCGCGTGATCTCGGGCAACTTCATCACGGCCCGGCCGATCGGCGTGGTCGACGGCGTGGATTTCAAGCATTCAGGCCTGGTGCGCAAGGTCGATGCCGCGGGCATCCGCCGCACGCTCGACTTCGGCGCGATGGTGCTGATCTCGCCGTTCGGCTTCTCGCCCACGGGCGAGGCCTTCAACCTCACGATGGAAGACGTCGCGACCAGCGTGGCCATCTCCATCCAGGCCGACAAGCTGATCTTCCTGACCGAGATCCCGGGCATCCGCATCGACAGCGAACTGCCCGAGAGCGAGGACAACCCGATCGACACCGAGCTGCCGCTGGCCGCCGCCGAGCGGCTGCTGGCCGCGCTGCCGCCGCCGCAAAAGCCCACGGACACGGCCTTCTATCTGCAGCACTGCGTGAAAGCCTGCAAGGCCGGCGTGGAGCGCAACCACATCCTGCCCTTCGCGCTCGACGGCTCGCTGCTGCTCGAGATCTACGTGCACGACGGCGTCGGCACCATGGTGATCGACGAGAAGCTCGAGAGCCTGCGCGAGGCCACGGTGGACGACATCGGCGGCATCCTGCAGCTGATCGAGCCGTTCGAGCGCGACGGCACGCTGGTCAAGCGCGACCGCACCGAGATCGAGCGCGACGTCGGCCACTACACGGTCATCGAGCACGACGGCGTGATCTTCGGCTGCGCGGCGCTTTACCCCTACCCCGAAGCGCGCACTGCCGAGATGGCGGCGCTCACGGTGTCGCCGCAGTCGCAGTCGCAGGGCGACGGCGAACGCATCCTCAAGCGCATCGAGCACCGCGCCAAGGCCATGGGCCTCGACAGCATCTTCGTGCTCACCACGCGCACCATGCACTGGTTCCTCAAGCGCGGCTTCCAGCAGGTTAACCCCGACTGGCTGCCCGAGGCGCGCAAGCGCAAGTACAACTGGGACCGCAAGAGCCAGGTGCTGGTCAAGAAGATCTGAACCCACCCGAACGAAGGCCGCCGCCATGACGCTCGCCACCGCCCTGCTGTTCTCGATCGTCGCGCTGGCCGCCATCGCCACGCCCGGCCCCACCGTGCTGCTGGCGCTCAGCAACGGCTCGCGGCGCGGCGTGCGTGGCGCACTGCCGGGCATCGTCGGCGCGGTGCTGTCCGACTTCGTGCTGGTCGGCGCGGTGGCGCTGGGCCTCGGCGCGCTGCTCGCGGCGTCGGAGTTCTGGTTCTCGATGCTCAAGTGGGTCGGCGCGGCCTACCTGGCCTGGCTCGGGGTGCGGATGCTGCGCTCCAGGGGCGGCAGTTTCGATGCGCCGCG
>CAMLCW010000526.1 GCA_946478645.1 uncultured Variovorax sp. | reverse complement strand
CATGCGCGAATCGGATATGCGCAGCATGTCGCGCACGCCGCGCTGCAGCAGCTTCTTCGGGATCGGCAGGTTGCCCCACTCGGGCATGCCGGGCGCGCCCACGGGGCCGCCGTTGCGCAGCACGAGCACGGTGTTCTCGTCGGCGTCGAGGTCGGGGTCGTTCACGGCGGCGAGCATCTCGGCGTTCGAATCGAGCACCAGCGCACGCCCGCTGTGGCGCAGCAGGTGCGGCGATGCGGCCGAGGGCTTGACCACCGCACCGTCGGGGCACAGGTTGCCGCGCACCACGGCCAGCGCCATGCCGGCCTCGGGGCACTCGGGCGTGGCCGCAATCAGCGGTGCCTGCGGATCGCGGATGACGTCGTCGTCGGTGCAGGTGCGCCCCGCGATGTTCTCGCCCAGCGTGCGGCCGGTGACCGTGAGCGCCGACAGGTCGAGCTGGTCGGCGATCTTGTTGAGCAGCGCGGGCAGGCCGCCGGCAAAGAAGAAGTCTTCCATCAGCCGGTTGCCCGAAGGAAAGACGTTGGCCAGCACCGGCACGCGGCGCGCCACTTCGTCGAGGTCGTCGAGCGTGAGCGCGATGCCCGCGCGCCCGGCCATGGCCGGCAGGTGCACCGCGGCATTGGTCGAGCCGCCCAGCGCCATGTACGCCGCCACGCCATTGAGCAGCGCGGCGCGCGTGACGATGCGCGACGGCCGCAGGTCTTCCCACACCATCTCGACCGCGCGCTGGCCGCAGGCCCAGGCCATGCGCGTGTGGCCGGCATCCATGGCGGGCACGCTGGCCGCACCCGGAAAGCACAGCCCCATCGCCTCGACGATCGAGGTCATGGTGCTGGCCGTGCCCATGGTGTTGCAGGTGCCCGGCGCGCGCGTCATCTTGGCTTCGAGCGCGATCCACTCGGGCTGGTCGATGTTGCCCATGACGTACTCTTCCCAGTACTTCTTGGTGTGCGTGCCCGCGCCCACGGCCTGGCCCTTGTAGCGGTCGTTGAGCATCGGACCCGCGGGGCAGAAGATGGCGGGAATGTCCATCGACAGCGCGCCCATCACCAGCCCGGGCGTGGTCTTGTCGCAGCCGCCCATCAGCACCGCGCCGTCGAGCGGCAGGCTGCGCAGCAGCTCCTCGGCCTCCATCGCAAGGAAGTTGCGGTAGATCATGGTGGTGGGCTTGACCAGCACTTCGCCCAGGCTCATGGCCGGCAGTTCGAACGGATAGCCGCCAGCCTGCAGCACGCCGCGCTTCACCGCCGCGGCCCGCTCGCGCAGGTGTGCATGGCACGGCGAAAGCTCGCTCCACGTGTTGATGATGCCGATGACCGGCCGGCCCATGAATTCCTCGCGCGCGAGGCCCTGCTGCTGCATGCGCTGGCGGTGCGCAAAGCCGCGGATGTCGTCGCTCGCGAACCAGCGCTGGCTGCGGAGTTCGGAAAGTGTCTTGCGCGGTGGCGTGGTCATTCTTCAGTCCAGCTGCACGCCCGCCTGCTTGACGGTGGTCGCCATCGCGGCAAGGTCTTTCTTGAGCAGGGCTTCGAACTCGGCCGGCGTGGAGGACAGCACCTCGTAGCCCTGCGCCTCGAGCGGCTTGCGGAACTCGGGCGATTCCAGCACCGCGCGCAGTTCCGTGTTCAGGCGCGCGACGATCGGCGCAGGCGTGCCGCGGCGCACCAGCAGGCCGTTCCAGACGATCGACACCACGCCCGGCACGCCGGCCTCGGCCATGGTCGGCACGTCGGGCAGCACCGGCGAGCGCTTGGTGTCGGCCACCGCGAGCACGCGCACCTTGCCGGCCTGGCGGAACGACACGACCGCGGGCAGGTTGTGGAACATCATCGGGATCTGTCCGCCGAGCACGTCGTTGAGCGCGGGCGGGCCGCCCTTGTAGGGCGCGTGGATCAGGCGGGCGCCGCTCTTCTCCTGGAACACCACGCCCGCGAGGTGCATCGAGTTGCCGTTGCCGGCGGAGCCGAACACCAGCGTGTCCGGCGCGGCCTTGGCGGCGGCGGTGACATCGGCGAGCATCTTGTACGGCGTGCCCGCGCCGACCACCAGCACATTGGGCATCTGGTGCGTCAGCGTCACGGGCTGCAGGTCCTTGACCGGGTCGTAGCCCATCGACTTGTAGAGGTGCGGGTTCACCGCCAGCGTGCTCGTAGAGCCGAGCAGGAGGGTGTAGCCGTCGGCCGGCTGCTGCTTCGCGGCATAGGCCGAGCCGATGTTGCCGTTGGCGCCGGCGCGGTTGTCGATGACCACCGGCTGGCCCAGCCGCTTGCCCAGGGCCTGGGCCAGCGGACGCGCGATGGTGTCGGCCACGCCGCCCGCGGGGTACGGCACGACGAGGGTCAGCGCGCGGCTGGGAAAGGCATCTTCGGCATGGGCGAAGAACGCGCCCGCGCTGGCGAGCGCGGCAATGGCGATGCGGCTGATCGGGTGCATGGTGCGGTGTGTCTCCGTTCGATCGGGTTCGGTTCGTGAGGCGGGCGAAGGTGGTTCAGGGCACGGGCGTGGGCAGCGGCTGGCGCGCGGCCCAGGCCTGCACGTTGGCAGCGACGAGTTCGGCCATGGCGCGCCGGGTCTCGTGGGTGGCGCTGGCGATGTGCGGTGTCAGCACCACCTGCGGCATGGCGCGCAGCGCAGCGGGAACGTTCGGCTCGTCGGCGAACACGTCGAGCCCCGCCGCGGCGATGCCGCCCTGCGCCAGGCGCTCGACCAGCGCGTCCTGGTCGACCACCGAGCCGCGCGCGATGTTGATGAACACGCCCTT
>CAMLCW010000525.1 GCA_946478645.1 uncultured Variovorax sp. | reverse complement strand
CTGCTGAGCCTGTTCGGCTGGATGGGGCTGTCGGACTACGTGCGCGCGGAGTTCCTGCGCAACCGGCAGATGGACTACGTGCGCGCGGCGCGTGCGCTCGGCGTGAGCAACCTGCAGATCATGTGGCGCCACATCCTGCCGAACAGCATGGTGCCGGTCGTCACGTTCCTGCCGTTCCGAATGAGCGCGGCGATCCTCGCGCTGACCTCGCTCGACTTCCTCGGGCTCGGGGTGCCGCCGGGCACGCCTTCGCTCGGCGAACTGCTGAGCCAGGGCAAGGCCAACATCGACGCCTGGTGGATCTCGCTGTCGACCTTCGGCGTGCTCGTGCTCACGCTGATGCTGCTGACCTTCATGGGCGATGCGCTGCGCGATGCGCTCGATCCGCGCAAGGCCGAAAAATGAGCGACATGTCCCATCCGCATTCAGCGCTCGTCGACGTGAAGGGCCTGCGCGTCGCGTTCGGCGGCAAGGAGGTGGTGCACGGCATCGACTTCCACATCGCGCCGGGCGAAAAGCTGGCGCTGGTCGGTGAGTCGGGGTCGGGCAAGACCGTCACGGCGCTGTCGCTGCTGCGGCTGGTGCAGAACGCCGAGCTGGCCGGGACGGCCACGCTGTTCGATGCGGCGCCGTCGCCGAATGGGCGCGACCTGCTGTCGATACCCGAACGCGAACTGCGCGCCATCCGCGGCAAGGAGATCGCGATGATCTTCCAGGAGCCGATGACCGCGCTCAACGCGCTCTACACCGTGGGCGACCAGATCGCCGAAGTGCTCGAGCTGCACGAGGGGCTGCCCGCGCGCGCGGCGCAGGAGGCCGCCGTGCAGCTTCTTGCCGACACCGGCATCCCGGAACCCGAGCGGCGGGCGAGGGCGTTTCCGCACCAGCTCTCGGGCGGGCAGCGGCAGCGCGCCATGATCGCCATGGCGCTGGCCTGCAAGCCGCGGCTGCTGCTGGCCGACGAGCCCACCACGGCGCTGGACGTCACAGTGCGCGCGCAGATCCTCGAGCTGCTGGCCGACCTGCAGCGCCGCCACGGCATGGCCGTGCTGCTGATCACGCACGACCTGAACCTGGTGCGCCGCTTCGCCGACCGGGTGGCGGTGATGGAAAGCGGCCACATCGTCGAGCATGGCGCGGTGGCCACCGTGTTCGAAGCGCCGCAACATGCCTACACCCGCAAGCTGATCGACAGCCATCCCGAGCGCGACGTCTCGCCGGTGCCTGCCGCGACCGAAGCGCAGCCGCTGCTCGAGGCCACGGGGCTGCGCGTGGCCTATCCGATCCCGCGACCGGGCTTCGCGGGCTGGTTCCGCAAGGGCGAGTTCGTCGCCGTGCACGGGGCGGATTTCCGCATCGCGCCGGGCGAGACGCTCGGCGTGGTCGGCGAATCGGGCTCGGGCAAGTCGACGCTCGCGCTGGCGGCGCTCGGGCTGCTGAAATACCGCGGCGCGCTCGCGGTCGACGGCAAGGCCTGGGCCGGCGGCCGGGCGTCCGACCTGGCGCTGCGCCGGCTGATGCAGGTGGTGTTCCAGGATCCGTTCTCCTCGCTCTCGCCGCGCATGACGGTGGAACAGATCGTGGGCGAGGGCCTGCGCGTGCATGCGCCCGAGCTCGACCGGGCGCAGCTCCGCGAACGTGCGCTGGCGGCGCTGGCCGACGTCGGGCTCGACGAAGCACAGTTTCCGGCGCTGCTCGACCGCTATCCGCACGAGTTCTCGGGCGGGCAGCGCCAGCGCCTCGCGATCGCGCGCGCACTGATCGTCGCGCCGCGCCTGCTGGTGCTCGACGAGCCCACCAGCGCGCTCGACGTCACGATCCAGAAGCAGGTGCTCGGGCTGCTGCAGCGGCTGCAGCGCGAGCGCGGGCTCAGCTATCTGCTCATCACGCACGACGTCGAGGTGATCCGGGCCATGGCACACCAGGTCATCGTGATGAAGGATGGCGCGATCCTCGAAGCCGGGCCGGTCGAGCGCGTGCTCGACGCGCCGCAACACCCCTACACGCAGCGGCTGGTGGCGGCTGCCTTGCTCGAATAGAAAAGAGTAGTTCGACAGATGTCGCAGATCGGACAAGGACGGCGCGACGCCTGGCGTGCGGCGCTGGCCTGCATGGTGACGCTCGCGGTGGCCATGGGCCTCGGGCGCTTCGCTTTCACGCCCATGCTGCCGATCATGCTGAACGAGGGAAAGCTCGATCTCGGTGCCGGCGGGGTGCTGGCTTCTCTCAATTACCTTGGTTACTTCCTGGGTGCAGTCAGTTGCGCGGCGATCGCCGTTCCGGCGCGCCGCATGGTGCGCGGCGGCTTGGTCGCGACGGCGCTGCTGCTGGTCGGCATGGGGGTGCTGCACAGCTTCATCGGCTGGGGCGTGCTGCGCACCGCGGCCGGGGTGATGAGCGCCTGGGTCTTCGTCTTCGCTTCGGGCTGGGGCCTGCGCCGGCTGGCCGAAACGAACGCGCCGACGCTGGCCGGAGTGATCTACACCGGTCCGGGCATCGGCATTGCCGTGACCGGCCTGCTCGGCGGGGCGCTCGGGCGCTGGGGTTCCGAGGCCGGATGGATCGGCCTGGGCCTGCTGGCGGCGGCGCTGGTGGCGCTGATCTGGCGCGTCTTCGACGACGGCGAGGCGCCCGCCACCGGCGGCCCGGGCCCGACGGCGGCTGCGCCACCGGCCTTTGCCGCGCCCGCGTCGGCACGCGGCGATGCGGCCTGGCTCGTGGCGCTCTACGGCCTCGCGGGCTTCGGCTACATCATCACGGCGACCTTCCTGCCAGTGATCGCGCGTCAGGCCTTG
>CAMLCW010000524.1 GCA_946478645.1 uncultured Variovorax sp. | reverse complement strand
CATGGTGCCCTGCAGTTCGGGGAACTCGCCGACCATGTCGGTCACGAGGTCGGCCTTGGCCAACTGCGCCGCCTGGGTGGCGTGGGCCGCGAGCGTGGCGTCACCGAATTGGCCGCCCAGTGCCTCGGCGATGCCGCGTGCAATGCGCATGACGCGCTCGACGCGCTCGCCCTGCGTGCCGAGCTTGTTGTGATAGACCACCTTGGCCAGCGATTCCACGCGCGAGGCCAGCGACTTCTTGCGGTCCTGGTCGAAGAAGAACTTCGCGTCGGCCAGCCGCGGGCGCACCACGCGCTCGTTGCCGCCGATCACCGCGCTGGCGTCGTCGGGGCTGATGTTGCTCACGACCAGGAACTGGTGGGTGAGCCGGTTCTGCGCATCGAGCAGCGGGAAGTACTTCTGGTTGGCCTTCATCGTGAGGATCAGGCACTCCTGCGGCACTTCGAGGAACTCGCGCTCGAAGCTGCAGACCAGCACGTTGGGGCGCTCGACCAAGGCCGTCACCTCATCGAGCAGTGCGTCGTCGTGGATCGGCACGGTGCCGCCGCCGACGCGCACCGCCGCGGCCGCCAGTTGGCGCGCGATTTCGGCGCGCCGGGCCTCGAAGCCCGCGATCACGGCGCCTTCTTCCTGCAGCTGCAGCGCATAGCTGTCGGCGTTGCGCAGCACCACGGGATCGACGGCGGCCTCGAAGCGGTGGCCGTGGGTTTCGCGTCCGGCCTGGAGGCCGAGCGCCTCGACCGGCACGATGGCGTCGCCGTGCAGTGCCACGAGGCCGTGCGCGGGCCGCACGAAGCTCACGCTGCTCCAGCCTGGCAGTTCGCATCCGCTTTCGAGCTGGTAGCTCATGACCTTCGGGATCGGCAGCTTCGCGATGGCTTCGGCCAGCGCCTTCTGCAAGCCTTCGGCGAGCGTCGCGCCCTTGGCGGTGCTTTCGTAGAACAGGGCCTCGGCCTTGCCGTCCATCGCGCGCTTCAGGCCCGCCACCGCCGAGTCGTCGGCGCCGAGCGCGGCCAGGCGCCTGCGCAGCGCGGGCGTGGGCTGGCCCGAGGCATCGAGCCCCACCGACACCGGCATGAGCTTCTGCGACACGGCCTTGTCGGCAGCGCGCTCGGCGACGAGCGTGAGGTGCGCGGCGAGGCGGCGCGGCGAGGCATAGGCGGTCAGCACCGAGCCGGCTTCGGCCAGGCCCTGGGCCACGAGCTGGTCGCGCAACACGCCGGCAAAGGCATCGCCGAGCTTCTTCAATGCCTTGGGCGGCAGTTCTTCGACGAACAGTTCAACCAGCAGGGAATTCTTGTTGTTCATGGACATGGTCATCACTCAGGCGGCCTTCTTGGGTGCAATCTGCGCGACCCATTCGCGCGGCGCCATCGGGAAGCCCAGCCGCTCGCGGCTTTCGTAGTAGCTCTGCGCCACGCTGCGCGCGAGGTTGCGGATGCGACCGATGTAGGCGGCACGCTCGGTCACGCTGATGGCGCCGCGCGCGTCGAGCAGGTTGAAGCTGTGCGCGGCCTTGAGCACCTGCTCGTAAGCCGGCAGCGCAAGCTGCTCGGCCATGAGGTGCTTGGCCTGCTTCTCGTGCGCGGCGAAGGCGGTGAACAGGAACTCGGCGTCGCTGTGCTCGAAGTTGTAGGTCGATTGCTCGACCTCGTTCTGCTTGTAGACGTCGCCGTAGCTCAGGCCGTCGGTCCAGCTCAGGTTGTAGACGTTGTCCACGCCCTGCAGGTACATGGCCAGGCGCTCGAGGCCGTAGGTGATCTCGCCGGTGATCGGCTTGCAGTCGATGCCGCCGACCTGCTGGAAATAGGTGAACTGCGTCACTTCCATGCCGTTGAGCCAGACCTCCCAGCCCAGGCCCCAGGCGCCGAGCGTCGGGTTCTCCCAGTCGTCCTCGACGAAGCGGATGTCGTTCTTCTTGAGATCGAAGCCCAAGGCCTCGAGCGAGCCGAGGTAGAGCTCGAGGATGTTGGACGGCGCGGGCTTGAGCACCACCTGGTACTGGTAGTAGTGCTGCAGCCGGTTCGGGTTCTCGCCGTAGCGGCCGTCCTTGGGGCGGCGGCTGGGCTGCACGTAGGCGGCCTTCCACGGCTCCGGGCCCAGGGCGCGCAGGAAGGTGGCGGTGTGCGAGGTGCCGGCGCCCACCTCCATGTCGTACGGCTGCAGCAGCGCGCAACCCTGGGCGTCCCAGTAGGCCTGCAGCTTCAGGATGATTTGCTGAAAGGTGAGCATCGCCGCCGATTTTACGGGCGCGCACCCCAGCCAAGCCGGGCCAGCGCTCCCAAAACAGGAGCAAGGCCAAGGAGCCACAGCGGCCACAGGCCGAAGCGGGCCATCCAGGCCGCCGCCGGCGTGAGCCCGCCGCGGCCCTGCACCTGGCCTTCCAGCGTGCCGCGGGTGAAGCGCGGCAGCTGCCGCACCACCCGGCCGGCGTGATCGATGATCGCCGTGGCACCCGTGTTGGTGGCGCGGACCACCGGCCGGTCGAACTCCAGCGCCCGCATGCGGCTGATCTGCAGGTGCTGGTCGATCGCCACCGTGTCGCCGAACCAGCCGATGTTGCTGACGTTGACGAACACCGTCGGCGCCTGCGCCGGCTCGGTGAAGCGCGCCGCCAGCTCCTCGCCGAACAGGTCCTCGTAGCAGACGTTGGGCGCCAGCCGCTGGCCCTGCCACTCGAACGAGGGCTGGCCGACGGCGCCGCGGTTGAAGTCGCCCAGCGGGATGTGCATCAGGTCGGTGAACCAGCGAAAGAGCGGCGGGATGAACTCGCCGAACGGCACCAGGTGGTGCTTGTCGAAGCGGTACGGCGCCG
>CAMLCW010000523.1 GCA_946478645.1 uncultured Variovorax sp. | reverse complement strand
CGTCATGCCGAAGACGTTGCCGCGGATCGAGGTGGTGGGATGCGACAGGCCCTTCAGGGCCTGGATGAAGCAGACGCTGGCAACGAGGTACAGCAGCGTGACGAGGTTCATGCTCATTGCGCGGCTCCCGACTCGGCCTTGGGCGCCGCGGCCTTCTTCTCTTTCTTCTTGAACATCTCGAGCATTCGCCGGGTGACCAGGAAGCCACCGAAGACGTTCACCGCCGCAAGCGCCACCGCGAGCACGCCCATGGTCTTGCCGAGCGGGGTTTCGGTCAGCGCGGCCGCGAGCATGGCGCCCACGATCACGATCGCCGAAATGGCGTTGGTCACCGCCATGAGCGGCGTGTGCAGCGCGGGCGTGACGGTCCAGACCACGTGGTAGCCCACGTAGATGGCCAGCACGAAGATGATCAGGTTGATGACGGTATGGGAAACGATGTCCATGGGCTTCTCCTGGGCCGGCGTTGTTGCTTCTTACTTCTTCGTGACCTGGCCGTCGTGCGCGACGCGGCAGGCGGCGACGATGTCGTCCTCGAGGTCGATCTTGAGCGCGCCCTCCTTGGTGACGATCAGCTTCAGGAAATCGAGCACGTTGCGCGCATACAGCGCCGAGGCGTCGGCCGCCACCAGCGCCGGCAGATTCGTCTCGCCCACGATCGTGACGCCGTGCTTGACCACCGTCTTGTCGGCTTCCGAGAGCGGGCAGTTGCCGCCCACGCCGTCGGGGCCCTTGCCCGCCGCGATGTCGACGATCACCGAGCCGGGCTTCATGGACTTCACCATGTCCTCGGTGATCAGCGTGGGTGCAGCGCGACCCGGGATGAGCGCCGTGCTGATGACCACGTCGGCCAGCGCCACGCGCTTGGCGACCTCGGCCTGCTGGCGCGCGAGCCAGCTCGGCGGCATAGGCCGCGCGTAGCCGCCCACGCCCTCGGCCGCATCTTTCTCTTCCTGCGTCTCGTAGGGCACGTCGATGAACTTGCCGCCGAGCGACTCGATCTGCTCCTTGACGCTCGGGCGCACGTCGGAGGCCTCGATGACCGCGCCGAGGCGCTTGGCCGTGGCGATGGCCTGCAGGCCCGCGACGCCGACGCCGAGGATCACCACGCGCGCCGCCTTCACGGTGCCCGCGGCGGTCATCAGCATCGGGAAGAAGCGCTGGTACTTGTCGGCCGCGATCATCACGGCCTTGTAGCCCGCGATGTTGGCCTGCGAGCTCAGCACGTCCATGCTCTGGGCGCGCGTGGTGCGGGGCGCGGCCTCGAGCGCGAACGCGGTGAGGCCGGCGGCGGCCAGGCGCTGCAGGCCGGTGGCGTCGAACGGGTTGAGCATGCCGATCACGACCGTGCCGGGCTTCATGAGCGCGGCTTCGTCGTCGCCGGGCGAACGCACCTTGAGCACCATGTCGGCGCCGAACGCAGCGGCGCGATCGACGATCTCGGCGCCTGAGGCCTGGTAGGCCGCATCGGTGACGCTGGCCGCCACCCCGGCGCCCGACTGCACCCGCAGGGTGTGCCCCGCAGCGACTAGTTTCTTCACCGTCTCGGGTGTCACGGCCACGCGGGTTTCGCCGGCCGTCGTTTCGGCTGGCACGCCTATCAGCATAGAGATCTCCTCAGGGGCAGGGGGCAATACGGAACGCGGGCTGAGCTTACAGCAAGATTACGCCGATCACTGTCGCTTAAATCTACCGTCTGTTCCGGCGTTGATGACCGCAGTCATTGCGTTTGCAGCTACATAAATGCTAGCGACTGGCGGTTGCCGCCCGCTTCGGGCGCGGCCGGCGGGCGTGCCGCGACGAACTGCGCATTTGTTTGTGGTTACCAGCTCGAACTGTGCGTCCTGGCGCGAAATACCTGAAATTGCGAATTAGTTGCGAACCGGTTTTCCCCCTCCGGATGCAGATAGATACACTCCGCCCTGAAAGCCCATAGAGGCAGGGATCGCACTAAAAAAAGGGGATGGAATGCGTATCGCACTACTTGACCAAGCGTCCGCTCAGCGCCAGCTGATCAACGAGGCCATGGCCGGCCTCGGGCATGAATGCCACACCTTCGACGAGGGCGAGCAGTTGCTGCAGGTCCTTCGGCGACAGACCTTCGACCTCATCATCCTCGACCGGTGCCTGCCCGACATCTGCGGCCTCGAAGTGGTGCGTGCCGCCCGCGCCGCGCTCAAGAACCGGCTGCCGATCCTCGTCGTGACCAGCCGCTGCGGCGAGGCCGACGTGGTCGAGGGCCTGAACGCCGGTGCCGACGATGTCATGGCCAAGCCGGTGCGCGCGCACGAACTCGAGGCGCGGGTCACGGCCCTGCTGCGCCGCGCCTACCCGGCCCAGCACGAGCCCGAACTGGTGTTCGGGCCCTACCACTTCTATCCGCCCTCGCGCACCCTCAAGGTGCGGGGCCAGCCCGTGGCGCTCAAGAACCGCGAATACGAACTCGCGCTGTTCCTGTTCCAGAACCTCGGGCGCCTGCTGTCGCGCGAATACCTGCACGAAGCGGTCTGGGGCGTGGGCGTCGAGGCGCTCTCCCGCTCGCTCGACACCCATGTCTCGCGCCTGCGCACCAAGCTCGGCCTGCGCCCGTCGAGCGGATTCCTGCTGCTGGCCATCTACGGCCTGGGCTACCGGCTCGAAATGGTCGAAACCCAGTCGCTGCCCGACAACAGGCTCGCGCGCTGACGGCAGCGCCGCCGCCAGATCGGTTCCAATCGGTTCCGGCCAAGAGGCCGCCAAGGAACGGAGCCGAGATGACATCGCGCTGGAAACCCAACGTCACCGTCGCGGCGGTGATCGAACAGGACGGCCGCTTTCTG
>CAMLCW010000522.1 GCA_946478645.1 uncultured Variovorax sp. | reverse complement strand
ACGACGAAGACGAACAGCGGCTCGGTGTAGTTGCGCGATTCGGCATAGCCGAGCGCCGCGTCGCCGCCGACCACCACGCCCATCGTGAGCACGAGCACGATGGCCCAGAAGCCGAACACGACCTCGACCTCGCCGAGCAGGTGGAACAGCCCCGCGTGGCGCGGGTAGCGATGCGACAGCCGTTCGAACTGCTTGGCTGCGAAGGTGTGGATGAGCGCGACGGCGAACAGTGCAGCAGCGATGTACTGCATGGTGGACTCTTGCATGGGTGGCGATGGCGTGGTTGACCCGCGTGGCGGCCCGACCAGCGCATGAAACCTGCGTCGCCGCGCTCGCGGCTTCGCACCCGGCAACGAGTTTAACGGACGCGGCCGTCAGGGCTGCTGCTGCAGGCGCTGCAGCAGCTCGAGGCTGGGATAGCCGTCCGCGGGCAGGCCCACGCTGCGCTGCCAGCGGCGCAGCGCATCGCGCGTGGCGGGCCCCATCACGCCGTCGGCCGCGCCGGCTGCGAAGCCGCGCTGGTTGAGCGCCGTCTGCAGTTCGACCGTCTGGCTGCGCGACAGCGGCGCAAGGTCGCGCGGCCACGCGGCCTGCACACCCGTACCTTCGGCCAGCTGCTGGGCCAGCAGGCCGACAGCGAGCGCGTAGTTGGTCGAGTTGTTGTAGCGCAGGATCGTGCGGAAGTTCGGCCCGACCAGAAAGGCCGGCCCGCGCGCGCCCGCGGGCAGCAGGATCGCGCCGTCGGCGAAGGCCGGCAGCGGCTGCCCGTCGATGGCAGCAACGCCCTCGGCCGCCCACTGCGCGGAGGTCTGGCGCAGTGCCATGTCGGCGCGACCGGGCTCGAAGCCCGCGGGCAGCCGGACCTCGACGCCCCAGGGCTGGCCCGCCTGCCAGCCCGAGCGCGCGAGGAAGTGGGCGGTCGAAGCGACCACGTCGGGCATGCTGCCCCAGATGTCGCGCCGCCCGTCGCCGTCGGCATCGACCGCGTAGGCCAGGAAGTTCGACGGCAGGAACTGGGTCTGGCCCATCGCGCCGGCCCAGGAACCGATCATCCGGTCGCGCGCGATGTCGCCGCTGTCGAGGATCTTGAGCGCCGCGAGCAGTTCGCGGCGCGCCCAGTCGCCGCGGCGGCCGTCGAAGCCGAGCGTCGCAAGCGCATCGATGACCGGCGTGCTGCCGTAGTTGCCGCCGTAGTTGCTTTCCATGCCCCAGATGGCGACGACGATGGCGGGCGGCACGCCGTAGCGCGCGGCCGCGGCCTCGGCCTCGGCGTGCACCTGCTGCAGCCGCTCTCGGCCGATTGCCACGCGCTGCGGCGTGACGGCGTTGTCGATGTAGTCCCAGACCGTTCGCGTGAATTCCGGCTGGGCACGGTCGAGCTCGACCACGCGCGGCAGGTACTGCACGTTGGCGAAGGCGCCCTGCAGCGTGGCTTCGCCGATGCCCGCGGCGCGCGCACTGGCGCGGAAATCGGCGACCCAATGCGCAAACTGCTGCTCGATGGCAGCGCCGTCCTGTGCCGCTGGCGCGGGTGCGGGCGCTGGTGCGGGCGCTGCGGCCCGGCCCGCAGGCGCGGGCGCATGGGTCGGCGCCTTTGCCGCCGGACCTGCGGCGCAGCCGGCAAGGCCCATCGCGACGGCCGCGGCCAGCGACGGGAGCAGATGGAAACGGGCGAATGTTTGGCGTGCGGAATGATGCATGCGTCCATTCTCAGGCCTGTGCCCGGGCCTGCACCTCGGCGGGCCGGCGCGCCCGGCGCGCGGGCACCGGGCGCACGAACTCCGGCCGGAAGCAGCGCTCGCTGCCATCGGCGAATTCGATCGTGACCGAGACCGCGTCGGCGCTGGCCACGCAGCCGACGCCGTAGCGCGCGACCCGGACCGATTCGCCGGCAGCGAACGGCGTGCGCGGCGCTTCGGCCTGCTTCTGCGCGTCGGGCGCCACGGCCTCGGTCTCGGCCGCCTGCTGCGCGCGCTCGTGCCTGGCCAGCCGCGCGCAGTTGTCGCAAGCGCCGCAGCGCTGCAGGAGCTCGTCTTCGCTGCCCAGGCCCGACAGCAGCACCTGCCAGCGGCACATGCCGGTGGTGGCGTAGAAGGTCATGCGCTCCAGCGCCGCCTGCGCCTGCTCGCGCTTGTCGCGGTGGCCGCGCAGCAGTGCCTCGAGGCCGTCGTCGTCGAGCGCGGCTTTGCGGCCCCAGCGCAGCAGGCCCTCGTCGTCCTGCACCAGCAGCCGGGCCTGCCGCAGCAGGTTCAGCAGCACGCGCAGTTTGCCGCGCGGCAGGCCGGCGCGCTGCGGGAGATCCGCGATGGCATGGCGCTCGTCGCGCGCACCTGAAAAGAGCTGCTGCAACCGTCGCAGCTCGGCCAGCTCGGGCAGCCAACCCGCAAGGAAGAACTGCTGCACGGCCTTGTCGCGCCGCAGGTACAGCAGCACGCAGTCGGCGCGCTCGCCGTCGCGCCCGGCCCGCCCCGACTCCTGGTAATAGGCGTCAAGGCTTGCGGGCAACTGGTAGTGCAGCACGAAGCGGATATCGGGCTTGTCGATGCCCATGCCGAAGGCGTTGGTCGCCACCATCACGCGCAAGTCGCCGGCCATGAAGCGCTCCTGCGCGGTGCGCCGCTCGTTGGCCGGCTGCCGGCCGTGGTAGAGGCCGACCGACGCGCCGAGCGCTTCCGACAGCGCGGCGAAGAGCGCCTCTGCCGCTTTCACGGTGGCGGTGTAGACGATGCCGCTGCCCTGCAGCCCGGTCGCGAGTGCCAGCGCGCGCTGCAGCTTGTCTTCCTCGCGCTCGAAGGCTTCGACGGCGTAGTGCAGATGGGGCCGGTAC
>CAMLCW010000521.1 GCA_946478645.1 uncultured Variovorax sp. | reverse complement strand
TCACTGGCAATTAAGCAGCGAGTGCGAAACGTTCGTCGTTTGCAGTTAGTTTGTTTGAATCTGTTTTACGAGCGCATTCAGCTCGACATGCCCCGCTGCGATTCCGAACCCACGTCGAAACCAGTGCAGCCCCAAGCGAGTCATTTTAGGCCGAATCGAGCAACTTCAAGAGCGCCAGGGGCGTTGAAATCGAGGCATCGGCATTCCAGAGCGTCGCGTCGGCCTGCGGGCCCATGTAGCCGTAGGTCGCCGCGACGGTCCGCATGCCCGCGGCGCGGCCGGCGATGATGTCGCGCTCGTCGTCGCCCACGTAGATGCAGGCGTCGGACGGCACTTCAAGGCGCCGGGCAGCTTCGTGCAGCGGCTCCGGGTGCGGCTTGGAATACGGCGTGGTGTCGCCGCTCACGATCGCACCGGCGCTCGCGAAGAGCGGGATCGCACGCGTGAGCGGATCGGTGAAGCGCTTCGACTTGTTGGTGACCACGCCCCAGGCCAGGCCCCGTTCGCGGATGGCCTCGACGAGCGCCGGCACGCCGTCGAACACGAGCGTGTTGAGCAGCATGCGTTTCTCATAGGCCACGAAGAACTCCTCGCGCAATGCGGGGAACTCCGGTGCATCGGGTGTGATGCCGAATGCCACGCCCAGCATGCCGCGCGCACCGGCGCCGGCCATGAAGCGGTAGCGCTCGAGCGGATAGGACGAAAGCCCGCGGTCGGTGCGCATCTTGTCGGCCGCTGCACCGAGGTCGGGCGCGCTGTCGATCAGCGTGCCGTCCAGATCGAACAGCACGGCCCGGATGGCGGCGCGCGTCACGCTTGCGGCCCCGCGGCAGCCGGCTTCTGCGTCGCGAACATATAGTTGACGCTGGTGTCGGCGCTGAGCCAGTAGCGGCGCGTGAGCGGGTTGTGCTCCATGCCGCGGGTCTGCCGCAGGTCGAGCCCCGCCGCACGGCAGTGCGCGGCAAGTTCGCTCGGACGGATCAACTTCGCATACTCGTGCGTTCCGCGCGGCAGCATGCCCAGCAGATATTCGGCCCCCACGATCGCGAACGCGAAGGACTTCAGGTTGCGGTTGATCGTCGAGAGGAACACCCAGCCACCGGGCTTCACGAGCGCGGCGCAGGCCTGGACCACCGACGCAGGCTCGGGCACGTGCTCGAGCATCTCCATGCAGGTGACGATGTCGAAGCTGCCCGGCTGCTCGGCCGCCAGCGCCTCGGCGCTCACCTCGCGGTACTTGACGCCGCTCGTGCCGGCCTCGAGCGCATGCAGGCGCGCCACCTTGAGCGCCTTGCCGGCCAGGTCGATGCCGAGCACATCCGCACCCTTTCTCGCCATCGAATCCGCGAGGATGCCGCCGCCACAGCCGATATCGAGCACCTTGCGCCCCGAAATCGGCGCAATGGAATCGATCCAGTCGAGTCGCAGCGGATTGATTTCATGGAGCGGCCGGAATTCGCCGTCCATATCCCACCAACGATGGGCCAGTTCAGAAAACTTGGCGAGTTCCGCCGGGTCGGCATTCACTTGGTCTGTCATGCGACGATTATGAAACGGAGAAGACGGGCATAAAAAAACCCCGCCGAAGCGGGGTTCCTTTGTGCGATTCAATCGAATCAGCGGGTGGCGCGGGTGCCGACCACTTCGATTTCCACGCGGCGGTTCTTGGCGCGGCCTTCCTTGGTACGGTTGTCAGCCACAGGCTGCTTCTCGCCCTTGCCTTCGGTGTAGACGCGGTTGCGCTCGATGCCTTGCGAGACCAGGAAGGCCTTCACGGCTTCGGCACGACGCACCGACAGACGCTGGTTGTAGGCGTCCGAACCGATCGAGTCGGTGTGGCCCACGGCGATGATCACTTCGAGGTTGACGTCGCGGATCTTCGAAACCAGGTCGGTCAGCTTGGCGCGACCTTCAGGCTTGAGGACCGACTTGTCGAAGTCGAAGAAGGCGTCGGCAGCGAAGGTGACCTTCGAAGCGGCGACTTGCGGCGCAGGCGCAGGAGCGACCGGAGCAGCCGGGGTCGGAGCAACGGCTGCAGGTGCAGCAGGAACCAGAGCGCCGTCGCAACCGGCAGCGGCCGTGGCAGGCGTCCAGTTGGCATCGCGCCAGCACAGTTCGTTCGTGCCGTTCTTCCAGACCAGTTCGCCGGTGCCGTTCTGCCAGTTGTCAATGGTAGGGCCGCCATTCGCAGCGGTGACACGGGTCTGCGCGCCGGCGGCAGTGGCGAGCGCAGCGACTGCAAACATCATCGCCACTTTATTCAGTTTCTTCATGGTTCTCCTCTTGGGGAAAAAGCCGCAGCCGCGCTGCGAATCAAGGACGCTTTAAGTGACCACCACCCAAAACGTTGAGGCGATTGTGCCATAGGGTCTTTGTCAAACAGGCCGCCGGCCCCCTCGGAAGCGTAGGACGGAGGCGGAATAGCCGCCTTGTGTTGCGGCGGAGCGACACCCCTCAGAGCGTAAAATTCCGCCTTCTGCCGCCAGCCTCTCGCCTCAATGACCTCCTTCGCCAAAGAAACCCTGCCCATCAGTCTCGAAGAGGAAATGCGCAGCAGCTATCTCGATTACGCCATGAGCGTGATCGTGGGCCGAGCACTTCCCGACGCGCGCGACGGCCTGAAGCCGGTGCATCGGCGCGTGCTGTACGCGATGCACGAGCTCAACAACGACTGGAACCGCGCTTACAAGAAGTCCGCGCGCATCGTGGGCGACGTGATCGGCAAGTACCACCCGCACGGCGACCAGTCGGTCTACGACACCATCGTGCGGCTGGCGCAGGACTTCTCCATGCGCCACATGCTGGTGGACGGCCAGGGCAACTTCGG
>CAMLCW010000520.1 GCA_946478645.1 uncultured Variovorax sp. | reverse complement strand
GCCACCTACGCTGCCGTCGTGGCGCAGGGCCGGGGCGCGATCGACGACGAGTTCCGCCGTCGGCGCAAGCTGGACAAGTTGATCGCCAAGGGACGCCCCACGGACGCCACGGCCGAGGCCACCGAACGCGCGCACGCAACATGACCACGCTCGACCTCTTCGCCGACGCCCCCGACGCCGACCCACCGCAGGGCAGGCAGGCCCTCGGCCCCGCCGCCTTCGTGCTGCGCGGGTTCGCGCTGCCGTTCGTCGACGAACTGCTGCCGGCGCTGGAGGCCGTCGCGCAGCGCGCGCCGTTCCGCCATCTCGTGACCCCCGGCGGCTTCACCATGTCGGTGGCCATGACCAACTGCGGCCGGCTCGGCTGGATCTCGGACCGGCGCGGCTACCGGTATGGCGAGCGCGATCCGCAGACCGGCGAGCCCTGGCCGCCGATGCCCGGGCCCTTTGCGCGGCTCGCCGCCGCGGCGGCGGCCGAGGCGGGCTTCGACGGCTTTGCGCCCGACGCTTGCCTGGTCAACCGCTACGAACCCGGCACGCGGCTGTCGCTGCACCAGGACAAGGACGAGCGTGACTACGCCGCGCCCATCGTCTCGGTCTCGCTCGGCATGCCGGCCGTCTTTCTCTTCGGCGGCCTCGCGCGCGGCGACAAGCCCGCGCGCGTTCCGCTCGCGCACGGCGATGTCGTGGTCTGGGGCGGCCCCGACCGGTTGCGCTACCACGGCGTGCTGCCGCTGGCGGATCGACCGCATCCGCTCTTGGGCAGCCGGCGCATCAATTTGACGTTTCGCAAGGCGGGGTGAAGCCGCGGGGCCTGCCCTGTGACGGCATGGTGAAAACCCTCACGCTTTCGTGGTCGCATCAATGCAGTCATTGAAACAATGAAATCGACCGGGCGAGCCAGCCTTCCTACGATCTTTCCATTGCCCACGAACAGATGCATGGAGAGAAATGTCGAAACCGTCCCAACGCTGGATACCCATCGCGCGCCTCGGTGATGTCGAACCGTCGGATGTTCGGCGCTGCGAGGTCGAGGACCAGTGCATCGCCCTCTTCAATCTCGAGGGCAAGCTGTATGCCACGGCCGACATCTGCACCCACGCCCACGCCCACCTGTCCGACGGCTACGTCGATGGCGAAACGGTCGAATGCCCGCTGCACCAGGGGCTGTTCCACGTTCCAAGCGGCCGGGCCATGTCGCCGCCCGTCACCGAAAACCTCAAGACCTATCCGCTGAAGGTCGAAGGCGACGAGGTGCTGATCGCGCTCGACACGTAGCGCGCCTGCACCGACGCAGCGGAGGCTTTTTTCCGCAGTGCCAGCCCGGGTGGGCGGCAAATTCCAATCACAAGGAGACAACAACATGAACTTCAAGCCCATGGTGCGCCTGGCGACCCTCGTCCACGCGCTGTCCGCCGCCGCATTGCTCGGCACGGCCGCGAGTGCGGTGGCCCAGAGCTCGGTGCACGACCAGCTGAACACGGTGATCGCGAAATACCGCAAGGTCGACGAGAAATCGATGACCAATCCGGCGGTGAAGGCCATCTTCGCCAAGGACGGCTTCGCACAGGAACTCGAGGCCTATCCCGTGGGCAAGCTGGCCGACGGCTTCGTCTGGAAGCCGGGCATGGGGGCGTCCTTCGTCGGACCGTTCAGCAAGCTGCCGATCAAGGCGCCTTTCACCGACTATCTGCCGCTGCCCGACGGCCCGGTGCTCGATCCGAAGAAGACCTACCGCATCGGCTTCGTCTTCCACGGCTTCAACCATTCGTGGCTCGTCAGCCTTGCCGACACCGCCGCCTGGGAGGCCGCGCGGCATCCGAACGTGCAGATCGACGTCATCGACGCGCAGTTCGACGACAACAAGATGGCACAGGTGATCGACACCTGGGTCACCAAGAAGTACGACGGCATCGTGCTGTGGCCGATGCGCGAAGCACCCATGGGCCCGCCCGTGGACCGCGCGATCGCGGCAGGCATCCCGGTGGTCAGTGTCGACCGCCGCACCTCGTCCGACAAGGTGAGTTCCGAAGTCACGGGCAACTTCTATGCGAACGGCATCCAGCAGGGCTTGTACATGAACGAAGTGCTCAAGGGCAAGGGCGACCTCGTCCTCACGCGCAAGGACCTTGGGAGCACCGCTGACTCGATCCGCGCCGGCGGCTTCCTGCAGGTGATTGGACGCAGCCCGGGCTACAACATCCTCGGCTCCTATCACGTCAACAGCGACCGCACGCTCACCTTCAAGACCACCGCCGACGCGATGCAGGCGTTCAAGGAGGTCAGTGCCGTCTACACCGCAGGCGGCGAGGAGGCGATGGGCGCGCTCGACGCGATCCGCGAGGCCAAGCGCCTGCACAGTGCGCCGGGCGATAAGAAGATCGTCATCGTCGCCGACGACGACTCCAAGGAAGTGCTGCGCGAGATCAAGGCCGGCAACATCGACATGGTGGCGCCCTACACGCCCCTGATCGGCGACCTCGGCGTGCGCGCGGTGATCCGGCACATCGGTCACAAGGCCGGCCTCGTGAAGGAGGCGCCGCCCAAGCTGATCCTCACGCCCAACCTGCCGATGATCACCAAGACGAAGATGTCGATCGAAGGCGTGCAGACGCTCACGCCCGATGAATGGCCGTACGCGTTCGGGCCCGACAAGTCCGCCGCTGCGAAATAGCCCGCGACGCCACCCAGCCACATCGGAAGCCAGGATGGAAACCATCGTACCGAACGACCGGATGGCCGTCGCGCCCGCGGCGGGCGTGTCGCCGCGGCAGCGCCTGAGCGTGGATGCCGTGGTGGGCCGCGTCGCGCTGCTGGTCCTGCTCGTCGCAGCAGCGGC
>CAMLCW010000519.1 GCA_946478645.1 uncultured Variovorax sp. | reverse complement strand
CGCGCCTTCGCCCAGCGCCAGCACCGTGAGCTTGCCCGCGCGGTTCTGCTCGGCCGACAGGTCGATGCGCGAGCCCGCCGCCTGGCGCACGTCGCCGCCGCGGCTCTCGAGGATCGCGTCGCCGCCCCAGCTGTACTTGGGCACGTCGAAGAAGTCGATGCGGCGGCCCGCGAGGTCGAGCTGCGCACCGTCCTGCAGCAGCAGGTCGCCACCGGCCGCGGCCGTGAGCTTGCCGCTGGGCAGCGCGATGCGGCTGGCGAGCGTGAGGTTGCCGCCCGCGTCGAGGCCGATCTCGGCGCCCAGCGCCTCGGCCAGCGCCTGCCCCGCGAGCGCGGGCGCCACCATGCCGTCCGGCGCCGCGAGCACGATGTCGCCGCCCGCCTTGATCCTGTTCACCGAGCCGGCCTGGCCCGTGAGCAGCGGCGTCTGCATGCGCAGGTTGCCGCCGCTGAATGTGTAGCCCTTCGCGGCATCGTCCCAGGCGCCCTGCGACTGGTAGACCGCGAGCGAGCCCGTGTGGTTGGCCGTGATGCGCTCGCTGGCGTTGAACACCACGTCCTTGAAGCCGAGCACCAGCCGGTCCACGCCGTGGAGGGTGTCGGGCCGGCTGTTGGGGCCGTAGCCGAACTCGATCTGGTTGGCATCGATCTGCAGCCGGCCGCTGCCCGTGCCCGCGCCGCCCGCGGCCAGTAGGCCCGGCTGCGTGGCGGCGCCGTTCCACACCAGGATGCCGGTGTGGATGCGCGCGAGCGCATCGGCGTCGCCTGCACCGTAGAGGGCGGGCGCGCCGAGCACCAGCCGCTCGAGCGACGAGCGGCCGGTGGCGGGGTCGATGGTCGAGAGTTCGACCGAGCCGTGGAAGTTGACCGCGTCGCGCGCGGTGAGCACCAGGTTCTCCAGCGCGGGTGCGCCACTGGCGGTGTCGCCGCGCAGCAGCCGGTCGAGGATGTCCTGGTTCAGCGCCAGGCCCGGCGACAGCGCGTTGCGCGCGGCCGCAGCGGCCAGCGCGGCCTCGCTGCCGACGTTGATGCCGCCCACCGACAGCACGAGGTTGCGCGTGCCGTAGCGCACGCCGTCGCGCAGTTCGAAGGCCTGGTCGGTGGAGGCGGCCAGCGTGCCTTCGGAATAGAGCTGCGCCGCGCCGTGGCAGAGCGAGCCGGTGGCGCAGGCGCCGATCTCGATGCGTCCCGCGCCCTCGGTGGGCGAGCTGCTGAATTCCGGCGCCAGCAGGTCGAGCCAGCCGTTGGACACCGCCAGCACGCTCGCTGTGCCCGGCGCATAGACGAAGCCGTCGCGCGAATCCCAGGCCGCGCGGCCGCGGCCCAGCGTGTTGATGCCCGCACCCTGCTCGACCACGATGCCGCCGGCATTGGTGTTGGTGACGAGGTAGACCTCGCCGGCGCGCAGCACCGCGCCTTCACGCAGCACGATGCTGCCGGCGCCCGTGAGGAAGCGCGCGATGTTGGCGCGCTGCGCGCTGCCGGTGTGGTCGGTGTAGGCCACGCTCGGCAAGCCCCCGATGCCCAGGCGCGGCGCGCCGATCGCATTGAGCGCACCGGCATGCACCGAAACGCCCTCGAAGTCGGGCGTGGGCGCTGCGCCGTCGGCCAGCACTTCGTAGTTCATGCGGTAGCCGCCGACCAGCAGCGCGCTGCCGCCGAAGCCTTCGGCCGCGGGCGTGTAGTCGGCCTGGCCCGCGAAGCGCAGCGCGGGCGCGTCGCCGATGGCGCCGAGCCGCTCGGGCGCGGCCAGGTCGAAGCGCAGCGTCTTGGCGTCGCGCTCCAGCAGCGGCCGCGGCACGCCGTTGCGCTCGGCCTGCGCGATCGCAAAGCCGGCGTAGCTGGTCTCGTTGTATTGCGAATAGCTGCGCAGCGTATCGGCCGGGGTCAGGATGACCTGGGCCGGCAGCGCGTCGCGGATGGCCGTGCCGGCGGTGCCGAACTGCGCGGCGGCCGCGTAGGAGCCGTTGCGCATCGGCACCGTCACGCCCGCGGGGGGCAGCTTCGGCGCCAGGCCGTTGAGCTCGACGCGAAAGGCGCCGGGCAAGAGCGCGAAGGTCGACGGCAGCAGCGTGTAGGTGCCCGCGGGCAGGCCCGGCACGCCCGCGCCGATGGTGATCTGCCGGCCCAGCGCCGGGTCGCCCGCGCCGTGCTCGTTGACGAGCGGCGCGTAGCCGGGCTGCGCGCCCGGCACGATGGCATACACCGGGTTGGTGGCGAGGCCCGGCAAGGTGAAGCTGCCGCGCGCGCTGGTCTGCACCAGCGGATTCAGCCGCGCGTCGGTCGAGCCGCCGCGGCCCGCAAGGAACGCGGCGCCCGTCAGCGCGCCGCCGCCGCTCAGGTCGATGGTGGCGCCCTGCTGCACGTCCACCGCGTGCGCGGCCAGCGTGACCGACGGGTCGTTGCCCACGCCCTTCCACGCCACGTCCTTGCCGTCATGCACGTAGCTCAGCCCGTCGAGCGTGCCGCCATACGGCATGGTGAGGCCGCGGGCGCTGACCGAGGTGACGCTGCCGGGCAGCAGGTTGACCGCGCCCGAGAGCACCGGCGCGCCGACCGCGCCGAAGACGATCTCGCCGAGCGGCGCGCGCACCACGCCGCCCTGGTTGATGGTGCCCGCGGCAAAGCTCAATCGGCCGAACACCGAGTACGGCTGCGCGGGCAGCGCGGCCGCGGGATCGATGCTCGCGATGTCGAGGCTGCGCGCCGGGTCGAACTCGCGCTGCAGCGTGCCGGCGTCGTCGAACGCGCCGCGCTCGCCCACCACGAAGCTGCCGCTGTCGTTCATGGCCGGGTAGATCTGCGAGGCCGCAAGCCGGAGGCTGCCGGGCGTGTAGAAGGCCGCCGCC
>CAMLCW010000518.1 GCA_946478645.1 uncultured Variovorax sp. | reverse complement strand
GCGGCCGATGTCGGTGCGCGCGAGGGCGATCTGCTTGTCGTGCTCGGCGCGCTCCTTCGGGTCGTTGATGAGTTCCTGCTCGGCCGCCTTGTCGAGTTCGAGCGAGGCGCCGCGCGGCCGGGTGCCGGCCAGCGGCCGGATGGTGATCTTCTGTTCGCCCTCGCCGGTGTTCTCCTGGCGCACCAGGATCTCGGGCGAGGCGCCCACCACGTGGAAGTCGCCGAGGTCGTAGTAATACATGTATGGCGACGGGTTGAGCGAGCGCAGCGCGCGGTACAGCGACAGCGGCGACTCGGTGTAGCGCTTGCTGATGCGCTGGCCCACCTGCACCTGCATGAAGTCGCCCGCGGCGATCATCTCCTTGGCGCGCTCCACGGCGGCCAGGTAGTCGGCCTTGGCGAAGCTGCGTTCGGGCGGATGCGCCTGCGTCGGCTTCACCACCGGTGCGCTCACCGAGTACTTGAGCTTTTCTTTCAGTTCGCGCAGCCGGCGCTTGGCGCCGGCATAAGCCTCGGGCTGCCCCGGGTCGGCGTAGACGATCAGGTAGAGCTTGCCCGAAAGATTGTCGATGACAGCCAGTTCCTCGCACTGCAAGAGCAGGATGTCGGGGCAGCCGAGCGCGTCGGGCGGGCAGCTCTGCGCGAGCTTGCGCTCGATGTGGCGCACGGTGTCGTAGCCGAAGTAGCCCGCGAGCCCGCCGCAAAAGCGCGGCAGCCCCGGCCGGAGCGCCACCTTGAAGCGCTGCTGGTACTGCGCGATGAAGTCCAGCGGGTTGCCCGCGGCCGTCTCGACCACCCGGCCATCGGTGACCACCTCGGTCACGGCCTCGGCGCCGAAGCCGCTCGCGCGCAGCAGCGTGCGCGCCGGCAGGCCGATGAAGCTGTAGCGCCCGAAGCGCTCGCCGCCCACCACCGATTCCAGCAGGAAGCTGTTCTTGCCGCCGCCCTGGGAATGGGCCAGCTTCAGATAGAGGGACAGCGGGGTCTCGAGGTCGGCAAAGGCCTCGGCCATCAGCGGAATGCGGTTGTAGCCCTGGGCGCTGAGGCTCTTGAATTCAAGTTCGGTGATCACGGATTCGTTCTCCAGTTGCCTGCCGGCGCGCATTGTCGGCCGGGGCAAGGTCATTCACGGGAAGGGTCTGGCGCTGTCGGGCTGCGCCGGAACCACGGGCGCACGGCGGGCGCCGTGCCAATCAAACAGGCAGCGATGTATGGCGACGCCAGGGCCAGGCTCCCCGGCTGCCTTCACCTGATTGAATGACGTGATGAACGAACATGGAACGCGGAGTTTAGCCGACGAAAACGCAGGCTCGTGCAATGGCCCGGGTTTTCAGGGTTCCTCCGGAGGCGCGCCGTTCAGCCCGCTGCGCGGCCGAGTTCGGCCAGCGAATCGACGAAGCCATCGGCGTCGACCGCGCGCACGGGTTCGCCGTGGTTGTAGCCATAGGTGACGAGCACCACGGGACAACCGGCAGCGCGCGCCGCCCGGGCGTCGTTGCTCGAGTCGCCGATCATCAGCGTGCGCGACGGCAGCGTGCCCAGCGCCTCGCAGGCCTTCAAGAGCGGCAGCGGGTCGGGCTTCTTGCGCTCGAAGGCGTCGCCGCCGAAGGCGAATTCGAAGAACCCGTCGAGCCCCTTGGCAGCCAGCAAGGGCCTCGCGAATGCACCCGGCTTGTTGGTGAGGCAGACAAGGCGCAGCCCGCGCGCGCGCAGCGCTTCCAGGCCCTCGCGCACGCCCGGGTACAGCGCCGAGTGCTGGCCGTTGACCGAAAGGTAGTGGTGCTGGTAGCGCGCCCAGGCGCGGTCGAACAGCGCCTTGGCCCGCGCCTGCAGCGCATCGGCATCCTCGTGCGCGAATGCGCTGCCAGGCATGGCCAGCACATGCGCGAGCGCCGAATGGATCAGGTGCTCCGAACCCTTGCCGACCATGCGCTCGATGGCGGCCGGCGCGATCGGCGGCAGCGAAAGGTCGGCCAGCATGTGGTTGAGCGAGGCCGCGAAGTCGCCGAGGGTGTCGACCATCGTGCCGTCGAGATCGACGATGGCCGCGTCGAAGCGGGTGGGGTCGAAGCGAAGGGAGTTCAAGGCATTTCAGCGGTTGCAGGGGGGGCCCCATGCTACCTGCCGCGGCCCGCCTCCTCCCCTCAGGCAGCAAGCACCTGCAGGTTGCCGGCGCCCGGCAGCACGCGCAGCGTGGCGGCCGTTCTCGCCGAATAGTCGCGGCTCAGCACCGTGCTGATCTCGACGTAGTCGCAGCGCGCTTCGGCCGGCGTCAGCGTCACAACGGCATAGCCGCGCTTGCTGGTTTCGGCGTAGCGCAGGTCGTCGACCATGCGCAGGAAGCCGTCGGACAGCAGGTCGTTGGCGATCAGCGGCAGCGCCCGCTCGAAGCCCGGCGACGACACCGACGAGGTTCCGAATTCCACGCCCACGCGCTGCCCCGAAGCATCGGTGAGGTTGCCGGCCCACGCGTTGTGCGTATCCCCAGCCAGCGAGACCAGGTTCTTGCCTTGATTGCGCGCCATGGCAAGCACGGCGTCGCGAGCGGCCGGGTAGCCGTCCCATGCGTCGAGGTTGTAGGGCACCTTCTGCTCCGCGAGCAGTGCCCGTTGGCTGTCGCTGCGGGCAGCTTCCGGCAGCGCCCGTGCGGCGACATAGGCGCCCAGCGTCTCGGGATTGAAGTCGGTCGCAATGCTCAGGGGGATGGTCATGCGCATCATGAGCACCTGCTGGCCCAGCACCTGCCAGGTGCCGGCCGAGGCGGCCATGCGCGCGGAGAGCCAATCCACCTGCGGCTGGCCCAGCAGCTGCCGCGTGGGGGCGGCCGCCTCGCCGGCCAGGTATTGGTCGAGCGCGAGCTGC
>CAMLCW010000517.1 GCA_946478645.1 uncultured Variovorax sp. | reverse complement strand
CTCGCCGCCGCGCAGCGGCTTGAGCGTGGCCTCGCCGTAGGGCACGGTCTCGGGCACGGTCCAGCTTTCGCGCTTCAGCGTGATGGTGTCGCTGTTGCGCGGCAGGCCGTAGAAGTCGGCGCCGTGGAAGCTCGCGAAACCTTCGAGCTTGTCGAGTGCGCCCACATTGTCGAAGGCCTCGGCGTAGAGCTCGATGGCGGTCAGCGCGGTGTAGCAGCCCGCGCAGCCGAGCGCATGCTCCTTCAGGTGCGCCGGATGCGGCGCGCTGTCGGTGCCGAGGAAGAAGCGGTCGCTGCCGCTGGTGGCGGCTTCGACCAGCGCGACGCGGTGCGTCTCGCGCTTGAGCACCGGCAGGCAGTAGTAGTGCGGGCGGATGCCGCCGGTGAAGATCGCGTTGCGGTTGTAGAGCAGGTGGTGCGCCGTGATGGTGGCGGCCGTGAAGCGGCCGGCGTCGCGCACGTAGTGCGCCCCCTCCTTCGTGGTGAGGTGTTCGAACACCACCTTGAGCTCCGGGAAGTCGCGCCGCAGCGGGATCATCACGCGGTCGATGAAGACGGCCTCGCGGTCGAACAGGTCGACGGCCGGGTCGGTCACTTCGCCGTGCACCAGCAGCAGCAGGCCATGCTTCTGCATGGCCTCGAGCGTCTTGGCGGTGTGGCGGATGTCGGTCACGCCCGCATCGCTGTTGGTGGTGGCGCCGGCCGGGTAGAGCTTGAGCGCGCGCACGCCGGCCGCAGCGGCCTGGGCGATCTCTTCGGGCGGCAGCTTGTCGGTCAGGTAGAGCGACATCACGGGCTCGAATGCCGTGCCCGCGGGCACCGCCGCGCGGATGCGTTCGCGGTAGGCCACGGCCTGCGCGGCGGTGGTCACGGGCGGGCGCAGGTTGGGCATGATCAGCGCGCGGCCGACCTGGCGGGCGCTGTGCGGCACCACGGCTTCGAGGGCGGCGCCGTCGCGCACGTGGAGGTGCCAGTCGTCGGGGCGGGTGATGGTGAGGGTGTCGGTCATGGGACGGCGATTGTCGCATCGGGCCACCTGGAGCGCGTGCTGGCACACGTCGTGCTTGGGATGCCCGTCCCCACCCCACGGAGTTCCATGTGAAGCGTGCCGCACCTGCCCCGATCCTGTCGAAGCCCCTGGCCGCCTGCGCGGCGCTCGCCCTTGCGGCCCTTGCCACTGCGCCCGCGCTGGCGCAGGAAAAAACGCTGCGCATCGCCATGACCGCGGCCGACATTCCGCGCACGCTGGGCCAGCCCGACCAGGGCTTCGAAGGCAACCGCTTCACCGGCATCCCGATCTACGACGCGCTCACGCACTGGGATCTCTCCAAGGCCGATGCGCCGAGCGTGCTGGTGCCGGGCCTGGCCACGTCGTGGTCCGTCGATGCGAAGGACAAGACGCTGTGGGTCTTCAAGCTGCGCCCCGGCGTCAAGTTCCACGACGGCTCGCCGTTCAATGCCGACGCCGTGGTCTGGAACGTGCAGAAGGTGCTCGACAAGGACGCGCCCCAGTTCGATCCGAGCCAGGTCGGCGTCACCGCGTCGCGCATGCCGACGCTGCGCACCGCGCGCAAGATCGACGACATGACGGTCGCGCTGACCACCAGCGAACCCGATGCCTTCCTGCCGATCAACCTGACCAACCTGTTCATGGCCTCGCCGGCCCATTGGCAGAAGAAGTTCGACGCCGCCAGCGGCGCCACGCCGGCCGACAAGGCCAAGGCCGCCTGGACCGCCTTCGCCGCCGACCCCGCCGGCTCGGGCCCGTTCCGGGTCACGCGCTTCGTGGCGCGCGAGCGGCTCGAACTGGCCGCCCACAAGGGCTACTGGGACGCGAAGCGCGTGCCGAAGATCGACAAGGTCGTGATGCTGCCGATGCCCGAAGCCAACGCGCGCACCGCCGCGTTGCTGGGCGGCCAGGTCGACTGGATCGAGGCGCCCGCGCCCGACGCCATGCCGCAGATCACGCAACGCGGCTTCAAGGTCTATTCGAACGCGCAGCCGCATGTGTGGCCCTGGCAGCTGTCGTTCGCCGAAGGCTCGCCCTGGCTCGACAAGCGCGTGCGCCAGGCAGCCAACCTCTGCATCGACCGCGGCGGCATGAAGCAGCTGCTCGGCGGCATGATGGCCGAGCCCAAGGGCACCGTGCCGCCCGGCCACCCGTGGTGGGGCAACCCCAAGTTCGACATCCGCTACGACGTGAAGGCCGCGCAGGCGCTGATGACGCAGGCCGGCTACTCGGCCGCCAAGCCGATCAAGGTGAAGGTGCAGATCTCCGCATCGGGCTCGGGCCAGATGCAGCCGCTGCCGATGAACGAGTACGCGCAGCAGTCGCTCAAGCAGTGCTTCTTCGACGTGGAGTTCGACGTGATCGAATGGAACACGCTCTTCACCAACTGGCGCAAGGGCGCGAAGGACCCGTCGGCCAACGGCGCCAACGCCACCAACGTGAGCTTCGCGGCGATGGACCCGTTCTTCGCGATGGTGCGCTTCGTGAGCACCAAGGCGTTCCCGCCGGTGTCGAACAACTGGGGCTACTACGGCAATGCCGAGGTCGACAAGCTGGTGGCCGATGCGCGCACCAGCTTCGACGACAAGGCGCGCGACGCGGCGCTCGCCAAGCTGCATGCGCACGTGGTCGACGACGCGCCCTTCGTCTGGATCGCGCACGACGTGGGCCCGCGCGCCATGTCGGCCAAGGTCAGGAACGTGGTGCAGCCCAAGAGCTGGTTCATCGACATCGCCACCATGACGATGGACTGAGCGCGCGATGCTCGCCTACCTGCTGCGCCGCATCGTCTACGCGCTGCCGATCATGGTCGGCGTGGCGCTGGTGTGCTTCCTGCTGGTGCACATCGCGCCG
>CAMLCW010000516.1 GCA_946478645.1 uncultured Variovorax sp. | reverse complement strand
CCGACCAGTACGAGCGCAACATCCAGATCGCCGGCAGGCCCGCCGATGCGCATCGCTGCACCGGGAAGGGCAGCGAGGGTGACGGCCCGCGCCTGCTCTATTACCAGGACGCACGGGGGCGCCTGTGCGGCGCGATCGGCATCGACAGCGCGCGCGAGCTGCGCCGCGCGATGAAGCTGATCGAGGCCGGCTCGCCGGTGGATGCCGACGACCTGCCGGCGCCTCGGGCACGGGCGGCGGTGTTGGTGGCGCAGCCATGATCGCGAGCCCTGCCGCCATCCTCGCTGCGCCGGGCGCGCCGTTCATCATCGACACCATCGAGGTGGCACCGCCGCGTCCCGGCGAGGTGCTGGTCGAGATCGCCGCGAGCGGGCTGTGCCATACCGACCTGACAGCGATCGAAGGTAGCAACGCGAGCTGCGTCTATCCGGCCATCCTCGGCCACGAAGGCGCAGGCCGCGTCGTCGAAGTCGGGCCCGAGGTGCGCGGCCTCGCCGTCGGCGACCATGTGATCCCGCTCTATGGCCCCGAGTGCGGCACCTGCCGCATGTGCCGGAGCCGGCGCACGAACCTCTGCTGGTCGATCAAGCCGACACGCGACCGGGGCGTGATGCCCGACGGCACGTCGCGCTTTCGATGGCAGGGCGAGCCCGCGCATCACTTCATGGGCACCTCGACCTTCTCGCGCTACACGGTCGTGCCCGAGATCGCCCTGGCGAAGATCCGGCCGGACGCGCCGCTCGATCGCGTCTGCCTGCTGGGCTGCGGCGTCACCACCGGTGTCGGTGCAGCGCTCGACGACGTGCGCGAAGGCGACACCGTGGTGATCTTCGGCCTCGGCGGCATCGGCGTGAACATCGTCCAGGGCGCGCGCATCGCAGGTGCCGCGCGCATCATCGGCATCGACCTGCATGCGTCGAAGGAACTCATCGCCCGGCGCTTCGGGTTGACGGATTTCATCGATGCGTCCCGCGAGCCCGCGCGTGTGACCGAGCAGATTCGCGCGCTCAGCGGCGGCGGCGTCGATGTGGCATTCGAATGCACCGGCCACACCGGCGTGATGCGCCAGGCCCTCGACGTGTGCCACGTGGGGTGGGGCGTCTGCGTGTTGCTCGGCGTGGAACCCGCAGGCGCCGAGATGGCCGTGCCGCCGGTGGCGGTGCGCTACGGCCGCACGCTGAAGGGCAGCTACTTCGGCGGCGTGAAGGGGCGCAGCGGACTCGGCCGCTACGTCGACCTCTACATGGATGGCAAACTCGAACTCGATCCGCTGATCACGCATCGGCTCGCGCTGTCGCAGATCGACGAGGGTTTCAGGCGCATGCAGGACGGCAGTGCCTTGCGCAGCGTGGTGCTCTTCGAATAGACAGGGTCGAGAACGACAAGGAGACAAAAAAACATGGTGATCGATCCGCGCGTCGAGCCGCAATACGTGTTTTCGGACCGTTTTCCGTCGCGAGAAGCCGTCTACGCCGAGATCGCTGCGCAGAGCGCCATCGCACGCGCCGCGCAGCCCGCGTTGCTCGACTTGCCGTACGGCGCTCATCCGCGCGAGCGCATCGACCTGTTTCCGGGGCAGGACGGTGCGCCGCTGCTCGTCTTCATCCACGGTGGCTACTGGCGCAGCCAGCAGAAGGACGACTACGCGTTCGTCGCCAATGCGCTGAGGCGCAGAGGGTTCTCGGTTGCGGTGGCCGGGTATCCGCTGGCGCCGGAGCGTTCGTTGCCCGGCATCGTGCAGAGCCTGCGCAGCGCCTTGGCCTGGCTGCACGGCGCCGGCGCGAAAGGGCTGCCTGCATGGCGCGAGACCGTCATCGCCGGCCATTCGGCCGGCGGGCACCTGGCCGCGATGCTGGCCTCGGACGCGGAATTCGGCCCCACCATCGCCGGCTGCCTGGCGCTGAGCGGGCTCTACGACCTGGCGCCGCTTTCGCGCACTTCGATCGGCATCCAGGTTGGAATCGACAGCGCGCTCGCGGCACGGCTGAGCCCGCTCATGCTGCCGGTGGGGCCGGGTTGGATCATCGCGGCGGTGGGCGGCAACGAGACGGCTGCCTTTCTCGAGCAGGCGTCGCGCTACGCGGCGCACTGGTCCGCGTCGGCCGCAGCCTCGGATCTGGTCGTCGTGGCCGGCGCCGACCACTATTCGATCCTGCGGCAGATGGCCGAGCTCGACGGTCCCGTGCTGCGGCTGCTGATGGCGCGCACTGGCGCCCGGGAGGGCATTCGATGAGCGCCGCCGAGCGCGATGCCGAGCGCAGCCTGCCTTTCGTCAACTTCAACCAGCTCCGCTCCTTCTATGCCGTCGCGCAGGAGATGAGCTTCACCAAGGCGGCGAAGCTGCTGCATGTCGGCCAGCCCACGCTGACCGTGCAGGTGCGCGCGCTCGAAGAGCGTTACGGGGTCGAGCTGTTCCTGCGTTCCGCGCGCGGCTTGCAGCTCAGCACCACGGGCGAGGCGCTGGCCATCGTTCCGACGATGCCGGGCTCAATCATCCGGACAATCCTCAGCCCACGAGGCAAACGCGAGATATCGAGCTGATCGATGCCCGCCCCGACGCTGAACAGCGTCTCGAGATTGGGCAGCGCGGCAATCAGTTCATCGGGCAAGGTCCACGCGACGACATGGCGAATATCAGGGGCGTCTTCCACGTCCGGCCAAAACAGGAAGCGAACTTGGGGCAACGCCCGCGTTACCGCTTCCTGCCACGCCCTGCCTCGCGCCGCGTCACCATGATAGAGAACGCGCATCATGGCTTCTTGCGCTTGGGCCGGCGCGCTTGCCACCACATCAATGGGCCCGTCACCGCGAGCGTCATCAGGGTCAAAGCTTCGATCAGGAGGAAGATGCGCCCCGGTAGGCCGGC
>CAMLCW010000515.1 GCA_946478645.1 uncultured Variovorax sp. | reverse complement strand
CGCGCTGCCACAGCGCATGGCCCGGGTCTTCGGGCAGCGCGGGGTGGAACACGCGCGCCACTTCGGGCCGGCGCTGCAGCCAGCGCGCGACTTCGAAGGCCTGGCGTTCGTGATGCGCGAGCCGCACGCCCATGGTGCGCACGCCGCGCAGCACGAGGTAGGCGTCGTCGGGACTCACCGTCATGCCGAAGGTGTCGCAGGTGGCGTTGAGCGGTGCCCAGGCCGCCTCGGTGGCGCAGGCGGTGCCCATCACCACGTCGGAATGGCCGCCCAGGTACTTGGTCGCGGCCATCACCGAAACGTCGGCGCCCAGCGCGAGCGGACGGTACTGCATGCCCGAACCCCAGGTGTTGTCGGCCACCAGCAGCGCGCCGGCTTCGTGCGCCAGCGCCGCCATGGCGGGCAGGTCGCACATCTCGTAGAGCAGCGAACCGGGGCATTCGGCATAGACCATGCGCGTCTCCGGCCGCAGGCGCTCGGCGAGGTCGCGGCCGTGGGCCGGAAAGAAGTCGCAGGCGACGCCGCGCGGCAAGAGGTGGCTGCGCACCAGATGCTGCGCGGGCTCGTACACGCCCTCGCTCATCAGCAGATGGTCGCCCGGCTTCAGGTAGGCGAGCAGCACCATGCCGATCGCGGCGAGGCCGGTGGGAAGCAGCCGCGTGCGGTGGCCGCCCTCGAGTTCGGTGACGATGTCCTCGAGCGCGAAGTTGGTGGGGTTGCCGCGCGCGCCGTAGATGAAGTTGCGGTCGTGGTCGCGCCGTGCGCGCAGGTCGAGCTGCTGGGCGGTGCTGTCGAACAGCACGGTGCTCGCGCGCACCACCGGCGGGTTGACCGGCTGGCCGCCCTCGAAGTGCGGATGCTTGCCGCCATGCACCAGCCGGGTGGCGCCGGACGCGGAAAGGGACGTTTTCTTCATGCGGTTCTCGCCGGCTGCACGACGGCGCGGTTGCAGCCGAAGCCGATGCGCCGCGCGCCGGGCTGCTCGCACCAGCCGCGCAGCTCGACCGCGTCGCCGTCGGCCAGGAAGGTGCGCTCCTGGGGCGGCTTGCCGGGCAGCTGCAGGCTCAGCGGCTCGCGGCCGCCGCGCGTCAGTTCGAGCAGGCAGCCGGCCTCGCCGGGCGTGGGGCCGGAGATGGTGCCGGTGCCGATCAGGTCGCCCGGTGCGAGGTTGCAGCCGCTGCTGGTGTGGTGCGCCACCATCTGGGCCAGCGTCCAGTACTGGTGGACGAAGCTGGTGCGCGACACTTGCGCGGCGCGCGCGCCCACGCGGCGGTGCGCCTCGGTCTCGATGCCCACGCTGAGCTGGATGTCGAGCGCGCCGGCCGCATCCACGCCCGGATGCGCCAGGTGCGCCAACGGCTGGGGTTCGGTGGCCGCGCGCAGCCAGGGCCGGCGGAACGGCCGCAGCGCCTCCATGGTCACGATCCACGGCGAGACCGTGGTGCTGAAGTTCTTGCCGAGGAACGGCCCGAGCGGTGCCATTTCCCAGAACTGGATGTCGCGCGCCGACCAGTCGTTGAGCAGGCACAGCCCGAACAGGTGGTCCTCGGCGTCGCCGATGGCGATCGGCTCGGCGAGCGCATTGCCGGGACCGATGTAGGCGCCGAGCTCCAGTTCGTAGTCCAGGCGCGTGCTCGGCCCGAATTCGGGCGCGGCGGCGCCGGGCGGCATGCGCTGTCCGTTCGGGCGGTGCACGGCTTCGCCGTCCACACCGAGGCGCACGCTCGAGGCGCGGCCGTGGTAGGCCACCGGCAGCCAGCGGAAGTTGGGTGCGAGCGGGTCGTTCGGGCGCACCAGCAGGCCGGCGTTGTAGGCGTGGTGCACCGAGGTGTAGAAGTCGGTGTAGTCGCCGATGCGCGCCGGCAGGCAGTAGTAGGCCTGCGCCTGCGGCAGGACGCAGGCGCTCACCCCGGCGCGTTCGGTTTCGCCGGCCTCGGTCGAGAGCAGCGCAAACACCGCGCGGCGCAGTGCGCGCCAGGCGGGCGCGCCCAGCGCCATGAAGTCGTTCAGCACCGGGGCGCAGCAGGCAGCGGCCGCGTCGTGCGCGCTGCCTTCGAGCAGGCCGCTCGCATGCAGCGCCACCAGGTCGACGATCTGGTCGCCGATCGCGATGCCGCCGCGCGCGGGGGCGCCGGCATCGGGCGCGAAGCAGGCGAAGGGCAGGTTCTGAATGGGGAAATCGCAATCCGGCGCATTGGCGGATTCGATCCACGACATCGCGTCGGGATCGTGGGTCGGGTCGAGGTTCATGAGGCGAGATAGCCGCCGTCGACGGGCAGCACGGTTCCTGTGATGTAGGCGGCGAGGTCGGAGCAGAGGAACAGCGCCGGGCCGACCACGTCGTCGAGCGTGCCGACGCGCCCGAGCATCACGCGGCGCAGGTAGGCCTCCATGAGCGGCTTGTTCTCGCGCTTGCGTTCGTTCATCTCGGTGGCGACCAGCGAGGGCGCCAGCGCGTTGACGCGCACGCCCCACGGGGCGAGGTCGCGCGCGAGCACCTGCGTGAGCGAGCGGATCGCGCCCTTGGAGACCACGTACGAGAACGACGAGGTGCCGGCCGTGAAGGCGGCGATCGAGGCGATGTTGAGCACCACGCCGTGGCGCTCCTGCAGCTGCGGCACGAAGGCATGCGTGACGTGGGCACAGCCGCCGAGGTTGACTTCGAGGATGCGCGCCCAGTCCTGCAGCGCGTCGGGCGCGCAGAACGAGGTGGCCGAGTTGATGCCGGCGCTGTTCACGAGGATGTCGATGGCGCCGTGGGCACCGCGCACCGACGCCGCGAGCGCAGCGCAGGCCGGCGCATCGGCCACGTCGATCTCGAACGCGTGCGCATGCAGGAGATCGGAAGAGCGTCGTGGAGGGAAAGAGTGTAGATCTC
>CAMLCW010000514.1 GCA_946478645.1 uncultured Variovorax sp. | reverse complement strand
CGGCCCCGAGGTGCGCTACATCGACGGCAACCCCGACCATCCGCTGAACAAGGGCGTGATCTGCGCCAAGGGCTCGTCGGGCATCATGAAACAGGTGTCGCCGGCGCGGCTCACGCAGCCGCTGCTGCGCAAGCCGGGCAGCGAGCGTGGCGCCGGGGAGTTCGAGCCGATCAGCTGGGAGCACGCCTTCTCGCTGCTGACCGATCGGCTCGCCAAGATCCGCGCGACCGACCCGAAGAAGTTCGCACTCTTCACCGGCCGCGACCAGATGCAGGCGCTCACCGGCCTGTTCGCACGGCAGTTCGGCACGCCCAACTATGCGGCGCACGGCGGCTTCTGCTCGGTCAACATGGCTGCCGGCATGATCTACACCGTGGGCGGCAGCTTCTGGGAGTTCGGCGGCCCCGACCTCGACCGCGCCAAGCTGTTCGTGATGATCGGCACCGCCGAAGACCACCACAGCAACCCGATGAAGATCGCGCTCGGCAAGTTCAAGCGCGAGGGCGGCCGCTTCATCTCGATCAATCCGGTGCGCACCGGCTACTCCGCCATCGCCGACGAGTGGATCCCGATCAAGCCCGGCACCGACGGCGCGCTCTTCATGGCGCTGCTGCACGAGCTGATCGCGTCGAACCTCATCGACCATGCGTTCCTCAAGCGCTTCACCAATGCGCCGCAGCTCGTGGTGCTCGACGAGGGCGAGCGCGAAGGGCTCTTTGCCTTCGATCCCGAGCGCGGCCCGCCGGGCGACGGCCGCAATCCGCACAACAAGCTGATCTGGGATCGCGCCGACGGGACCGTGAAGCCCGCGTACCCTGAAGGCATCGGCGAGTGGTGCGACCCCGCGATCGAAGGCCACTACACGCTGGCCGACGGCACGCGCGTGGCACCGTCGTTCCAGCTGCTGCGCGAACGCGTGGCGAGCTGCACGCCCGAATGGGCCGAGGCCATCACCGGCATCGATGCGCAGCGCATCCGCCAGCTCGCGCGCGAAATGGGCGAGACCGCGCTGCAGCAGGCGTTCGAGCTGCCGATCCCGTGGACCGACGCCTGGGGCAAGCAGCACGCCACCACGCAGGCGCGGCCGGTGGCCTTCCATGCGATGCGCGGACTCGCGGCGCATTCGAACGGCTTCCAGACCGTGCGCGCGCTTGCCATCCTGATGAGCGTGCTCGGCACCATCGATGCGCCCGGCGGCTTCAGGCACAAGGCGCCTTATCCGCGCCACATCGTGCCCAACTACCGGGCCTTCAACGACCCGGCGATGATCCAGCCCAACACGCCGCTGAATGCCGCGCCGCTGGGCTTTCCGGCCAGCCCCGACGAGCTTGCGATCAACCCCGACGGCTCGCCGATCCGCATCGACCACGCGTTCTCGTGGGAGCATCCGCTGTCGGCGCACGGGCTCATGCACAACGTGATCGCCAACGCGGTCAAGGGCGACCCGTACCGCATCGACACGCTCTTGATCTTCATGGCCAACATGGCATGGAACTCGAGCATGAACACGATGGCCACGCGCGAGATGCTCAACCGCAAGGACGACCAGGGCGAGTACATGATCCCGTTCCTGGTGGTGTGCGACGCCTTCCAGAGCGAGACCGTGGCCTTTGCCGACCTGGTGCTGCCCGACACCACGTACCTCGAGCGGCACGACGTGATGAGCATGCTCGACCGGCCGATCTCCGAGTTCGAGGGGCCGGTCGATTCGGTGCGCGTGCCGGTGGTGCCGCCCATGGGGCAGTGCAAGCCGTTCCAGGAGGTGCTGATCGAACTGGCCTCGCGCCTCAAGCTGCCGGCCTTCACCACGCCCGAGGGCGGGCGCAAGTTCACGGGCTACCCGGACTTCGTCGTCAACTTCCAGCCGGCGCCGGGCATCGGCTTTCTGATGGGATGGCGCGGCAAGGACGGCACCGAGCACCTGCGCGGCGAGCCCAACCCCAAGCAGTGGGAGGCCTACGAGAAGAACAACTGCGTGTTCCAGTACCACATGCCCGAGAGCATGCACTTCATGCGCAACTGGAACCGCGAGTACCTCGACTTTGCCAAGGACAAGGGCTGGCGCCAGCGCAACGACCCGGTGCAGCTTGCGCTGTATTCCGACACGCTGCAGAGCTTCCGGCTCGCCGCCCAGGGCAAGACGCCGGGCCGCCAGCCGCCCGACGCGCTGCGCGAGCGCATCGCCAAGTATTTCGATCCGCTGCCGTTCTGGTATGCGCCGCTCGAGGAAGCCGCGACCGACACCGAGGCCTATCCGCTCAACGCCATCACGCAGCGGCCGATGGCGATGTACCACTCGTGGGATTCGCAGAACGCCTGGCTGCGGCAGATCCACAGCCACAACTACCTGCACGTGAATCCGCGCACCGCCGAGGCCGCGGGCATTGCCGATGGCGGCTGGTGCTGGGTCGAGAGCCAGTGGGGCAAGGTGCGCTGCATGCTGCGCTACAGCGAGGCCGTCGAACCCGGCACCGTCTGGACCTGGAACGCGATCGGCAAGGCCGACGGCGCGTGGCAGCTCGCACCGGGCGCCGACGAGGCGCGCAAGGGCTTCCTGCTCAATCACCTCATCAGCGAAGAGCTGCCGTGCGCGGGCACGGCGAGCGGCACCATCAGCAACTCCGACCCGATCACCGGGCAGGCGGGCTGGTACGACGTGCGCGTGCGCATCCGGCCGGCCGAACCGGGCGAACCCGAGGAGAGCTTTCCGCAGACCCCGAGCATGCCGGCGGTGCCCGGCGTGGTGGGCAAGGCGGCGAGCGTGCTGACGTACTTTGCGGGGAGGGCGAAGAAATGATGCAGTGGTTGAAGGATTTGATGGCGAGTGCGGCGCAGCCCTTGCCTGTGGCAGCTGGCGCATTTCTCCCTCCCCCTCCGGGGG
>CAMLCW010000513.1 GCA_946478645.1 uncultured Variovorax sp. | reverse complement strand
CAGGGCGTGTGCGGCAGCTGCCTGACGCCGGTGCTCGAAGGCGAGGTCGATCACCGCGACACCTTCCTCACTGCGGAGGAACAGGCGCGCCACGATCAGTTCCTGCCGTGCTGCTCGCGGGCGCTCGGCGACAGGCTGGCGGTCGATGCCTGACCCGACGCTTCGGCCACGAAAAAACGCGGCGGATCGAAGGCCGTGACCGGCGGCGCCTCTCCCTCGAAGCGTTCGATCTCCACCAGGCACGACTGCGCCGCGCATCCCTGCGACAGGCGTGATGCGCCGACGTCCCGCGTCAGCACGTTGGGGTTGCCGTGCTTGTCGAGCGCATCGGGTTCGCCGAACGCGACCGGGTCCCACCACGCGCCGGTGGCCATGCGCAGCACGCCGGGCATCACGGCGTCGCTCACGCGGGCGCCGGCCAGGCAGGCGCCGCGCGCATTGAACAGCCGCACCACGTCGCCGTCGGCAATGCCGCGCCGGCGCGCATCGTCGGGATGGATCGCGACCGGCTCGCGGCCCGCGACCTTGTTGGCGATGCTCAGGGCCGAGAAGTCGAGCTGGCTGTGGAGCTTGGTGTGCGGCTGGTCCGAAATGAGGTGCAGCGCCGCGGCCGGTATGCCGGGTGCGCGCAGCCATTCGTGCGGCTCGCGCCACACGGGCAGGCCCGGGCAGTCGTCGTAGCCGAAGCTGGCGATGCGTTCGGAAAAGATCTCGATGCGCCCGCTCGGTGTCTTCAGCGGGTTGGCCTCGGGGTCGGCGCGGAATGCTTCGAGCATCACCAGCGGCCTGGCCGGCGAAGGCACACGGAATTCGCCGGCTTGCCAGAACGCATCGAAGGACGGCAGCGCAATGCCCATCGGCCGGGCGCGCGCGGCCGATTCCTCGTACAGGTGCCGCAGCCATGCCGCGGCGTCCCGGCCTTCGGTGAACGCGGCTTCCGCACCGAGGCGGCGCGTCAATTCGGTGAAGATGGCGTAGTCATCGCGCGCCTGCCCGGGCGGCGGAAGCACGGCCTTCATGGCGACCAGCAGCGGCTCGCGCGTGGCAAAGCCGATGTCGTCGCGTTCGAGCGTCGAGGTCGCGGGCAGCACGATGTCGGCCATCTTCGCGTGGGCGTTCCAGACCTGCTCGTGCACCACGATGGTCGCGGGCTTGCGCCATGCGCGCGCCAGGCGGTTCAGGTCCTGGTGGTGGTGGAAAGGGTTGCCGCCGGCCCAGTAGATGAGTTCGATGTCGGGGTAGGTGTGGCGCTTGCCGTTGTAGTCGAAGGCCTGGCCCGGATGCAGCAGCATGTCGGCGATGCGTGCCACCGGAATGAAGGCCCGCACCGCGTTGTCGCCCTGCGGCAGTGTCGGGCCCGGGTACCTGGCATGCGGGCTTCCCATGAGGTTGGCCGGACCGAAGGCCACGCCGAAGCCGCCGCCGGGCAGGCCGACCTGGCCCAGCACGCAGGCGAGGCCGACCGCGGCCCAGTAGGGCTGCTCGCCATGCGATGCGCGCTGCAGCGACCATGCCACGTTGACGAACGAGCGCGTCTGCGAGAGGTCGAGCGCCAGTTGCCGCAGCCGCGCCGCGGGCACGCCGGTGATGCGCTCGGCCCAGTCGGCGTCCTTGGCCACGCCGTCGGTGCGCCCGAGCAGTTCGTCGGCCCAGGCGTCGAAGCCCAAGCAGTAGCGCCGCAGAAAGGCCGCGTCGTGGCGGCCCGTGCGCACCAGCTCGCAGGCCAGCGCCATCATCGCGGCGGCATCGGTGTTGGGGCGGATCGGAATCCATTCGACGCTGCCTTCGGGCCCATCGAAGTTGTCGCGCACCGGGCTGAAGTTGACCATCCGGCAGCCCGCGGCGGCAAGCCGGGCCAGCGCGGGGCGCACGCGGTGTTCGCCCGAGCCGCCCGGCGTGACCTGCGCGTTCTTCGCGGGAATGCCGCCGAACGACACAAGCAGGCGGGTGTGCGCCTGCATCACGTCCCAGCCGTGGTGCATGGCCATGAGTTCGTCCATCGGCGCGACGATGTGCGGCATCAGCACGCGCGCCGCACCGAGGCTGTAGCTGTCGGCGCTGCGCACGTAGCCGCCGATCATGTTGAGCATCCGGTGTACCTGGCTCTGCGCATGATGGAAGCGCCCCGCGCTCGACCAGCCGTAGGAGCCGCCGAAGATGGCCTCGTTGCCATGCGCATTGCGCACGCGCTGCAGCTCGTTGGCCACAAGGTCGAGCGCGTGATCCCATTCCACCTCGACGAAGGGCTCGCGGCCGCGCAGTTCGGGGTGCGCGCCCGGGCCGTCGCGCAGCCAGCTGCGGCGCACGGCAGGCCGCAGCACGCGCACCGGCGACCGGTAGGCGTCCCACATCGCGAGTCCGATCGGCGACGGGTCGGGGTCTTCGGCCAGCGGCCGCAGGCCGACGGCGCTGCCCTGGTGGCGTTCGATTTCGTACACGCCCCAGTGGGCGGAGGTCAGTTCGCGTTGCGTTGCGCTCATCGGAATGCCGGGCTCCTTGCAGCATCGTGCTGCGGGATGGCATCCTATGGCGTTCTGCAGTTCAGACTAAATGTTCTCGAATGCGGAACACCGGGCATCAGCGCCAGGCCGGCAGCGCGTCGCGCGCTCCGAGGCTCTTGGAAACTTGTGCGGCGGCCTCGACGATCAACGGCGCGAACGCCTTCAGCTGCGCCTGCTTGAAGCGCTCCTTCGGCCCCGACAGGCCGAGCGCCGCCACCACCTGGCCGCTGACATCGGTCACGGGCGACGCGATGCCGCAGACGTTCTCGTTCCACTCGCCCTTGTTGACGGCGAAGCCCTGCACGCGGATGCGCGCCATCTCCTGCAGGAACTTCGGCGGCTCGACGATGGTGGCGGGGGTGTGGGCTTTCAGCGACCGTGCC
>CAMLCW010000512.1 GCA_946478645.1 uncultured Variovorax sp. | reverse complement strand
CGACGCAGGCGATCCCGAGCGGCCCGATCAACCGCTACCCCGAGGTGTTCGCCGATCCGCAGGTGGTGCACCGCGGCGTCACGCAGCGCGTGCCGCATCCCACGGCGGGCGAAGTGACGCTGTGCGTCAACCCGATCCGCTTCACGGGCACGCAGCCACCGCCGCCCACCGCGCCGCCGACCATCGGCGAGCACACCGAGCGCATCCTGCGCGATGTGCTCGAGATGGACCTGGCCGAGATCGCAGCGCTGCACGCGCGGCGCATCGTCTGAGGCCGCACCGGTGACGCACGCCTTCGAGACCCTTCTTTGCGATGTGTCCGGCGAAGGCGTTGCCACGCTCACGCTGAACCGCCCCGCGTCGCTGAACGCGCTCAGCCGACAGATGGCCGATGAACTGACCGACGCGCTCACGCGCCTGGCCACCGAGCCCCCGGTGCGCGTGCTGGTCCTGCGCGGCGCCGGCGACGCCTTCTGCGCGGGTGGCGACGTGCGCGACATGGCAGGCCTCGGCGAGCGCCACGCGACCGAAGCGCTCGAGGGCATGGCCCGGTACCGCCGGCTCGTGCTCGCGCTGCACGGTTTTCCGCGGCCGGTGATCGCCGCCGTCGATGGCGTGGCCTTCGGCGCGGGCATGAGCCTCGCGCTGCTGGCCGACATCGTGCTGCTCAGCGATCGCGCCAGGCTCTGCATGGTGTTCCAGCGCGTGGGCCTGGTGCCCGATTGCGCCGCGCTCTACACCCTGCCGCGGCTGGTCGGACTGCAGCAGGCCAAGGCACTGGCGCTGTCGGCGCGCGAGATCGGCGCGGCCGAGGCGCAGGCCATGGGGCTGGCCCTCGAAGTGCTGCCCTGGCAAGCGCTGCATGCACGCGCGCGCCAGCTCGCTGCCGCGCTCGCCCAGGGCTCGCCGACCGCGCTGGCGCTCACCAAGCAGGCACTCGACGCATCGCTGCAGAGCGACCTGCCGACGATGCTGGCGATGGAAGCCACCGCGCAAGCCGTTGCGTTGGCGAGCGAAGCGCACCGGGTTGCGGTGCAGGCGTTCGCGCGCCGAAAAGAACAGAAAGCCGGCTGATCGCCTCCGCAGGCTCAGCCACCGAGCCGCATCGCCGTCGAGGACGCGGTCACCACGACCGTCCCTTCGGGTTGCGACAGCGTCCCTTCGAGAAACACCACCCGCCGGCCCCAGCGCGCGACGCGCACGTCGGCCACGCACGGGCCCGGCCCCACGCGGCCGAGGTAGCTGACCTTCATCTCGAGCGTGGCGATGGCCGCACCCGCTTCGCGCGCGCAGACCGCCCACGCCATCGCGTGGTCGAGCCAGACGCCGAGGATGCCGCCCTGGATCACCGCCCCGCCCGAATGCGCGAGGCGCGCCGGCCCGTCGAAGCGCACGCGTGCGCGCCCTTCGGGGTAGAGCGCGATGACGCCGGCGAAGCCGATCGCGTCCATCAGGTCTTTGGGAAAGCGTGCCGTGTCGGCGGCGATCGCATCGACGCGCGCCCGCGAGAGCACTGCTTGCTGTTCCATGTCAGCGCCCCGTGAAGTTCGGAGCGCGCTTCTGCGCGAAGGCCCGGCGCCCCTCGGCATAGTCCTCGCTCGCGACACACGCAGCGCGCAGTCGTTCGATCTCCGCGTTGTCGGCTTCGGGCGCAAGGCGCCGGGCCAGTTCGATCGAGCGCTTGGCCAGGCGCACCGTCAGCGGCGCATTGGCGGCGATCTGCGACAGAAGCGCCTCGATGCGGGCGTCGAGTTCGTCCGGCCCGAAGGCGGCCTGCAACAGGCCGATGCGCATCGCCTCGGCGCCGTCGAAGGTGCGCGCGGTGAAGAACAGGTCCGCCACGCGCGGCGCACCGATCCTATGCACCATCTGCTCGACGCCGCGAAACGAATAGCCCAGCCCCAGCCGCGCTGCCGGCATGCGAAAGCGCGCGTCGAGGGCGCCATAGCGCAGGTCGCAAGCCATCGCAAGGCCGAGGCCGCCGCCCATGCACACCCCGCGGATGCTTGCCACGACCGGATGCGGACACGCCATCAACGCATGCTGGGCGGCCTCGACCGCCGCGTCGTAGTCGGCGCTGCCCGAGGCGGCGCTTCGCTTCGTGTCGAACTCCGTGATGTCGGCGCCCGAGACGAAGGCCCGCTCGCCTTCTCCGCGCAGCAGCACCACGCGCAGGTCGTCTTCGGCCGCGAACTCCCTCGTGCGCGCGGCCAGTTCGTGCCACATGCCCAGCGACATGGCGTTGAACTTGTCGGGGTTGTCGATGCGCAGTTCGCCGATGGCGCCGCGGCGCACCGTGATGATCCGTCCGGCGCTCATCAGATCACCGCCTTCTCGCGCAGCGCGGTGATCTCGCCGGCGCTGTAGCCCGCTTCGCGCAGCACCTCGTCGCTGTGCTCGCCGACCGACGGCGCCGGCGACGCCAGAGCCGCGGGCGTTCGCTCCAGCACCACCGGCTGCGTGATCACGCGCAGCGGCGCGCCAGACTCGACCGGGATCTCGTCGACGACCTTCAGGTGGCGCACCTGTTCGTCCTCGAACATCTGGGGCACGGAGTACACGGGGCCGGCCGGAATGCCCGCGGCATTGAGCGCCTGCACCCAGTGCGCGACCGGCATCGTCCGGAACAGGCCCTGCACCGTCGCGTTGATCTCGCGCCGGTTGCGCACGCGGTCGGCATTGAGCCTGAACTCGGGACGCTCGAGCCAGTCGGTGCGCTCGATCGCCTTGCAGAAGGCCTTCCACTGGCCTTCGCCCGACACCCCGATGTTCAGCGCGCCGTCGGCCGCCTCGAACATGCCCATGGGCGCGGACGTCGGATGGTCGTTGCCCTCCTGTGCCGGCACGTCGCCGACGACCAGGTAGCGCGCCGCCGGGAGGGCCGGCAGGGCG
>CAMLCW010000511.1 GCA_946478645.1 uncultured Variovorax sp. | reverse complement strand
AGGCCGACGCGGTCGATCTCGACCTCGATCGTGTCGCCGGCCTTCATCCACACCGGCGGGTTGCGCGCCTGGCCCACGCCCGCGGGCGTGCCCATCACGATCACGTCGCCGGGCTCCAGGGTCAGCACCTCGGCCAGCAGCGCGATGGTCTCGGCCACGCTGAAGATCATGTCGTCGGTGTTGGCGTCCTGCATCACCTGGCCGTTGAGGCGGCTCTGGATACGCAGGCCCGCGGCCCCGGGCGCGAGTTCGTCGGCCGTGACCAGCACCGGGCCGAAGCCGCCGGTGCGGTCGAAGTTCTTGCCGATGGTCCACTGCGGCGTGCGCTTCTGGTAGTCGCGCACGCTCATGTCGTTGAAGCAGCTGTAGCCGAAGACGTACGGCAGCGCATCGGCCTCGCCGGTGTGGCGCGGCACGGTGCGGCCGATCACCACCGCGAGTTCGGCTTCATAGTCGAAGCGGCTCGACACCTTGGGCAGCCATCCCGCCTCGCCGTGGGCCACCAGCGACGACGGCGCACGGAAGAAGAACCACGGGTAGTCGGGCTTCTCGCGCCCGCCTTCCTTGGCATGGTCGTAGTAGTTGAGGCCCAGGCAGATGATCTTGCCGGGCTCGGGCACCAGCGGCGCGAGCCGCGCGGCCGCGAGCGGCTGGCGCCGGCCGGCGGCGAGCGCCTCGCGCGCGGCGGCCTGCAGGTCGATGCCGGCGCGCAGCGCACTGCGCAGATCGGCGGGGATGCCCGCATCGGCATCGTGGAGGTCGATCAGGTCTTGCCCTTCGACCAGGGCCAGGCGGGGTGCGCCGTCGCGCAGGTAGGTGGTGAATTTCATCGGAACGTCAGTCGGTTGAGAAAAAAATCAATCAGGGAATCGGTGCGAAGAAGACGCGCTTCTGCGCTTCCTTCAGCGTGGCGGCGGGCGGGGGCGAGATGCCCCACTGGTCGACGCGCCCGGGCGGCCACTGCCAGTGCGCGGGGCCGTGCGCTTCGTAGCCGTCGTCGATCTGCTCGACCTCGGCCGTGTACTCGATCGCGATGCCGAAGGGATCGAGAAAGTAGTTGAAGAGGTTGTTGCCCGGGCCATGGCGGCCGGGCCCCCACTGGATCGGAAAACCCGCGTCCTTCATGCGGCCGCCGCCGCGCATCACCGACTCGAAGTCCCGCATCAGGAAGGCGATGTGGTTGAGTGCGTCGTTGTCCGAGATGCCGATGGCGATCGTGTGGTGGTCGCGGTCGCAGTTCATGAAGGCCATGATCCCGGTGCGATCGGCCAGGCGGAAACCCATGGCCTGCTGCAGGAAGGCCTGGGTCTCGTCCACGGCATGGCTGTTGAGCACCACGTGCGTGAGGCGGATGGGCTGGTCTTTCTCTGCGGTGCCCTCGGGCACAGGCGGGCGCTGCGCGTCGCCGTGCACCACCTCGAAGATGCGCCCGTGCGGATCGCTGAACTTCAGGCCGGTGCCGCCCGCAGGGTCGCGCTGCGGGTGCGCTTCGGCCAGCAGCCTGGCGCCCGCGGCGGTGGCCTGGCGCGCCACCACGTCGAGCGCCGCGCGGCTGCGCGCACGCAGCGTCACCTGGCGCAGCCGGGGCACCGCATCGCCCTGGTGCAGCGCGAGCAGGTAGGCATCGCTGCCGCTGCCGCGCAGGTAGAGCACGCCGTCGTCGCGGTGCGCCACGTCGAGGCGCCAGGTGCGGGTGTAGAAGTCTTCGGCCCGCGCGAGGTCGGGCACGTCGAGTGCCACGCTGCGCAGGCCTTCGATCCAGGGGGAGCTCATGAATTCGTCTCTTTCAGGGAAAGGCCGAGGAATCGCTCGGCGTTGCGATGCACCAGCGCCGCCACCGTGTCGCCGTCGAAGCCGGCGGCCTCGATGCGCTGCACCGGTGTGCGGTCGTGGAAGTTGAACGGGTAGTCGGTGCCGGCCATCAGCTGGCCGGCGCCGAAGCGATCGACCAGGTGGCGCAGCCACGGCGTGTCGAACACCAGCGTGTCGTAGAAGAGCCGGCGCGCCTGCTCGGTGGGCGAGGTGGCGATGCGCTCCTCGAGCGCCGGAAACACGTGCCAGCCCTGCTCCAGGCGCGGCAGCAGCGCGGCCAGCGTGCCGCCGCCGTGGCTGAAGGCGATGCGCAGGCGCGGCCGCCGCACCGTCAGGCTGGTCGTGATGACCGACGCGGCCGCCAGGCCCACGTCGCCCGGGTAGGCCAGCACCTGCTGCAGCGCCGCGGGCCCGACCAGGCGGTCCATGCCGGCCGGGCGCAGCGCATGCACGAACACGGCGGTGCCCAGCGCCTCGCAGGCCTCGAAGAACGGATCGAACTGCGGCGCCCCCACGGGCACGCCGTTGATGTTGCTGCCCACCTCCACCCCGACGAAGCCGGGTGTCTTCATCAGCTGCGCGAGTTCGGCGATGGCCAGGTCGACGTCCTGCAGCGGCACGGCGCCGAATGCCGCGAATCGGCCCGCGCCCTGCACCACCATCTCGGCCAGGCAGTCATTGGTGTAGCGCAGCAGCTGCCGCGCGGCGGGCACCGGCATCCAGTACGACAGCAGTTCGGGCATCGGCGATATCACCTGCAGGCCGAGGCCCATCGCCGGCAGGTCTTCGAGCCGGCGCGCGGCGTCCCAGCACCGGTCGGACACGGTGCGGTACACCTTGCCGTCGATCATCACGTGGCGGTGGCAGGCATGGGCCGGCGCCATCGAGGGCCAGTCGGCCGGCACGCTGGCACCGATGCAGCCTGGAAAATGCGCGGGCACGACGTGCGAATGCACGTCGATGCCGCAGTGGCAGTCGGCCATGGCGGTTCCCGGTCTGCGGCTATTCGGGCTGGACGTCGAGCTGCCTGACCAGCTTGGCCCAGCGCTCGCGCTCGCCGCGCATGAACGCCTCGAACTCCGGCACCGACATGCGC
>CAMLCW010000510.1 GCA_946478645.1 uncultured Variovorax sp. | reverse complement strand
CGCGCGTTCATCAGCGAGCCGGTGGCCAGGCTGTCGCGCCAGCCGTAGCCGGCCATGCGCGCACCGATGGCGCCGCCCGCGAGCTTGCCGATGGTGGCCACCGCGACGATCAGCAGCATCGCGCCGACGCTCGCGCCCGAGAACGCATCGGCCGTGGTGCCGAGCCCCGCGAGCGCGAAGAACAGCGGCATCAGCACCACGATGGAGATCGGCTCGATCCGCTCGGTGAGGGAGCGCAGCAGGCGGTCGTCGCGCGGCAGGCAGGCACCGAACAGGAACGCGCCGAACACGGCATGCAGGTGCAGCCATTCGGTCGCGAGCGCGCAGGCCAGGAGCCCGATCATGAGCGAGGCCATCTCGGTGGTCGAAGGCTCGCCGTCGGGCGCGCGCCGGCGCAAGAGCCACGCGTAGGCCGGCTTGATGCCGAGGAACAGCACCGCCAGCAGCACGGCCACGCCCGCCGTGATCTTGACGAGGCCGGTGTAGCCCCCCTCTCCCTCCCCCGCGCCGGCCAGCGCCACCACGAGCGCCAGCAGGATCCAGGCGAACACGTCGACCACGGCCGCCGCGCCCAAGGACAGCTGGCCGAACGGCGTCCGCGAGAGCCCGCGGTCTTTCAGGATGCGCGCCATCACCGGAAAGGCGGTGATCGACAGCGCCGCCGCCATGAACAGCGCGAACGGCCAGAAGCCCGTGCCGGCCGGTGCCAGCGCCGGATGCAGCGCCGGCGCGATCGCGATGCCCAGCACCATCGGCACCGCCACGCTGAGCGCCCCGACCGAGCCCGCGGCCTTGAGCTGCGCGCGCACGCCCCCGGTCGAACGCAGTTCGAGCCCCACCACGAACATGAACAGCACCAGGCCCACCGTCGAGAGCGACGCGAGGCCATCGAGATGGCTCTTCGAGAAAAGCTGCGCGTGCAGCTCGGGAAACAGCGTCCCCATGACCGCGGGCCCGAGCATCAATCCCGCGGCCATCTCGCCGACCACGCTGGGCTGCCCGACATGGCGCAGCACCCAGCCGCAGGCGCGCGCGGTGCCGAGGATGACGATCAGTTGCAGCAGGAGCGATGTGGCGGACATGAAGACGGCGACGAGGGGCGGTGCGGGAAGAAGCGCTCGATCTTAGTTTTGTTCGGGCGCATCGAACCAGCGGTCGGCCCACTGGTTGAGCGGCTTCAGGCGCTTGACCAGTTCGATGCCCGACGCGGTCAGCACATAGCCCGCGTCGTCCAGCGCCACGATCCCGCCCGCACGCAGTTCCTTGAGCCGGTCGTTGAGCACCGAGGGCGACATGTCGCCAGTGCTCGCGCGCAGCGCCCTGAAGCTCTGCGGCAGGCCGTCGCGCAGTTCCCAAAGGATGCGCAGCGTGCCCTTGCGGCCCAGCTGCTCGAGCAGCCGCATCACCGGCCGGCGCGGGGCCGGCGCGGCGGCGGGCTCGTGCGCTGTCGTTCCTGCGTCTTCGTCTTCTTCCATGCGAGTGGCTTTCATCCGGTGCGGCGCGGGGCCTTGTTGCGCTACGCAATCCGTAGCGATAGACTGATTGTTCGCTACGCATTCCGTAGCGATCGAATGGCATTCTATGGAAAGGAATCCGCGATGACGATGCCCCCTGCCGCGAGCGTGCCCCTGCCGCCGCGCATCCCCCTGCTCAAGCCCCCCTACCCCGCGCCCATTGCCGACCTGCTCGCGCGCATGAACCCACCAGGCCGGCCCGAAGTCCTGGCGCTGTTCCGCGTGCTCGCGGTCCATCCGGAACTCGCTGAGCGCATGCTCGGGCTCGGGCGCCACCTGCTCGGCCGCGACGCCGCGATCGGCCTGCGCGAGCGCGAGGTGGTGATCACGCGCGCCTGCGCCCGCTGCGGGGCCGAGTACGAATGGGGTGTGCACATCGCGGCCTTCGGCGATGCGGCGGGCTTCAGCGACGTCGAGCGGCGCGTGATCGCCACGCCCGACGGCGACCTGTCCCTGCTTGCGCCGCGCGACCGGCTGCTGGTGTCGATGGTCGACCAGTTGCACGACACATCAGGCGTGGACGACGAACTGTGGGAAGCGCTCGGCGCGCACTGGAGCCCCGCGCAGCTGATCGAACTGCTGGTGCTCGCGGGCTGGTACCGCACGGTGAGCTATGTCTGCAACGCCGCGCGCGTGCCGCTCGAAAGCTGGGGCGCGCGCTGGTGAGCGAGAAGGCTCAGCCGCCCTTCGGCATGCGCATCAGCCGCAACCCGTTCGCCACCACGAGCAGGCTGGCGCCCATGTCGGCGAACACCGCCATCCACATGGTCGCGCTGCCGAACACCGCCAGCACGAAGAAGACGCCCTTGATGCCGAGCGCCAGCGTGATGTTCTGCCACAGCACCGCATGCGCGCGGCGCGACAGCCGGATGGTCTCGGGCAGGCGCCGCAGGTCGTCGTTCATGATGACCACGTCGGCAGCCTCCATCGCCGTGTCGGTGCCGGCGCCGCCCATGGCGAAGCCGATGTCGGCCTGCGCCAGCGCGGGCGCATCGTTGATGCCGTCGCCCGCCATGCCGGCCATGCCGTAGCGCTGCTGCAGCGCCTTGACCGCCTCGCGCTTCTCGTCGGGCAGCAGGTTGCCGCGCACGTCGTCGATGCCCGCCTGGTCGCCGATGGCGCGCGCCGTGGCGGCGTTGTCACCGGTCAGCATGACGGGCGCGACGCCGAGCGCGCGCAGTTCGGCCAGCGCCTGCTTCGACGACGGCTTGATGGTGTCGGCCACCGCGAACAGCGCCAGCACGGCATCGTCCGATGCCAGCAGCGTGACGGTGCGCCCGGCTTCTTCATGCGTCTTCAGTTCGGCCTCGAGCGCGGGGCTGCACAGCTTCTTTTCTTCGATCAGCCGGTGGTTGCCGAGCACATAGGTCCGGCCGCCGTGCGTGGCCTGGACGC
>CAMLCW010000509.1 GCA_946478645.1 uncultured Variovorax sp. | reverse complement strand
GACCGGCTCTCGAGCGTGTTCATCAGCAACACCAACCATGAGGAGCACCAGCCGGCGCACCTGACGCTGAAAGACGCCTCGGTGCCGGTGAACATCAACCTGTCGAAGTTCGCGGGCCCCGAGGGCCGCTACTGCCCGGCCGGCGTGTACGAGTTCGTGCCCGACGAGGCCCATGCCGGCAAGGAGCGCCTGCAGATCAATGCGCAGAACTGCGTGCACTGCAAGACTTGCGACATCAAGGATCCGACGCAGAACATCGTCTGGGTCACGCCCGAAGGCGGCGGCGGGCCCAACTACGTGGGCATGTGAGCATGCAGGTCGTCATCACCGGGGGTGCGGGCTTCCTGGGCGCGCGCCTCGCGCGCACACTGCTCGCCACCGGGCGGCTCTCGCTCGCGGGCGCGCCGGCGGAAACCATCTCCCGCATCACGCTGGTCGACCGCGTGGCGCCGCCGGCCGACCTGGCGGGCGACGCGCGCATCGCCGTCGCGCTCGGCGATCTCAACGACCAGCTTGCCGCGCCCGGTGCGGCGCCCTGGCGTGAGGCGGCCGTCATCTTTCATCTGGCCGCAGCGGTCAGCGGCGAATGCGAGGCCGATTTCGACCTCGGCATGCGCAGCAACTTCGCGGCCACGCATGCGCTGCTCGAGAAGGCTCGTGCGCTCGGCACCCGGCCGCTGCTGGTGTTCGCGAGTTCGCTCGCCGTGTTCGGCGATTCGCCCGAGCAGCCGCTGCCGCCGGTGATCGAGGACCACACGCTGCCGACGCCGCAGACCAGCTATGGCATCCAGAAGTTCATCGGCGAGCAGTTGATGGCCGACTACACGCGCACGGGCTTCGTGCGCGGGCGCAGCGTGCGGCTGATGACGGTGAGCGTGCGCCCGGGCCGCCCCAACGGCGCCGCCTCGGGCTTCTTCAGCGGCATGATCCGCGAACCGCTTGCGGGCCTTCGCGCCGCCTGCCCGGTGCCCGACGAAACGCCGGTGGCCATCGCCTCGCCCGCGCGCACCATCGAGGGCATCATCCGCGCCGCCGAAGCCGGCGATGCCGAATGGGGCCCGCGCACCGCGCTCAACCTGCCCTCGCTCGCCACCACCGTGGGCGAGATGGCTGCCGCGCTCGAACGCGTGGCGGGCAAGGCAGCGACCGACCTGCTCGACCGCACGCCCGACCCTGTCATCCGACGCATCGTCAAGACCTGGCCCGGCCACATCGAGGCGCGGCGCGCCCGCGGCCTCGGGCTGCTGCCCGATGCGGACTTCGAGACAGTGATCCGCGACTACGTCCGTGAAAATCCCGACGCAGTCAAACTGCTTATTCGTGCATAGTCACCGCTTTGCCTGAAACCGGTCTCACGGCCGCTTCCACTCTTTTTCCAAACCGAGGAGACACACAATGAAATTGACCCGACTGGCCGCCGGCCTGGTTCTGGGCCTGGGCATGGCCTGCGCCGCTTTCGCGCAGACGACCATGAAGATCAGCATCTCGACGGCGCAGAACTCGCACCAGGGCGTCGCCATCGACACCTTCGCGAAGGAAGTCGCCAAGCGCACCAATGGCCGCTACAAGGTCGAGACCTTCTACAACGGCTCGCTCGGCGGCGAGCGCGAATCGATCGAGGCGGTGCAGCTCGGCACGCAGGAACTCGCGTTCTCCTCGACCGGCCCGGTGCCGAACTTCGTGCCCGAGACCAAGATCCTCGACGTGCCCTTCCTGTTCCGCGACAAGGCGCATGCGCGCGCCGTGCTCGACGGCCCGATCGGCCAGGAGCTCTTGACCAAGTTCGAGGCCAAGGGCTTCAAGGCACTGGCCTGGGCCGAGAACGGCTTCCGCCACATGACCAACAGCAAGCGCGACGTGAAGGGCCCCGAAGACCTCAAGGGCCTGAAGATGCGCACGATGGAAAACCCGGTGCACATCGCCGCCTACAAGGGCTTCGGCATCGTCACCACGCCGATGGCCTTCCCCGAAGTGTTCACGGCGCTGCAGCAAGGCACGGTCGACGGCCAGGAGAACCCGCTGCCGGTGATCATCTCGGCCAAGTTCGACCAGGTGCAGAAGCACCTGTCGCTCACCGGCCACGTGTACTCGCCCTGCATCTTCGTGATGAACAAGGCCAGCTTCGACAAGCTCAGCGCCGCCGACAAGCAGGCTTTCCTCGAAGCCGCCAAGGAAGGCACCAAGGCCAACCGCGCGCGCGTGGACGAAGACGACGCCAAGGGCGTGGCCGACCTGCGCGCCAAGGGCATGACCGTGATCGAGAACCTCGACAAGGCCAAGTTCGTCGCGGCGCTGGCGCCGGTGAACGCGCAGTTCGAGAAAGATTTCGGCAAGGCCAACCTGGACAAGATCCGCAACTACAAGTGATCGCCGGCCCTCGACCGGCGCGTGCTTGAAGGCTGCGCCCGCCCGGCACCCGCCAGGCGGGCGTTCCTGTTTTTGTTTTACCGTCTGAGTTTTTTCAAATGAAAAACATGTTCCTCGGCGTCGAGCGGTGGACCACCATGGTGTCCATGGCGCTCGCCTGCGTGATGCTCGTGGTGGCATCCTCGCTCGGCGTGTTCCAGATCGTCACGCGCTTCGTGCTCGAGCAGCCCGCCGAATGGAGCGAGATCCTGATCCGCGTGAGCCTGATCTGGATGGTGTTCCTCGGCATTCCGATGGCGTTCCGCCAGGGCGCGATGGTGAGCGTCGACGTGCTGTACCGCTGGAGCTCGCCGCGCGTGCGCCGCCTGCTCGACGCCGCGGTGAGCGTGGCCGCGCTCACGCTCATGCTGATCATCCTGTGGTGGGGCTGGGACTACGCGATCCGCGGCCGCGTGCAGAGCATGGCCGGGCTCGAGAGTCTGTCGATGATCTGGGCGTATCTGGCACTGCCAGTGGGGGCGGTGTTCTCGCTCTTCGGCATCGTGGGCAACTATCTCGATCCGAAGCGGCT
>CAMLCW010000508.1 GCA_946478645.1 uncultured Variovorax sp. | reverse complement strand
GAGCTGGCCGATGTGGTGGCGCGCGAGCACGGCAACATCCATCGCAGCGGCGAACTCGGCGCCGCGGCGCTGGTACGGCTCTTGGAGCGCTGCGACGCGCTGCGCAAGCCGGCGCGCTTCGCCGATGCGCTGCTGGCCTGCGAATGCGATGCGCGCGGCCGGCTCGGCTTCGAAGACCGTCCCTACCCCCAACGCGAACGGCTGCTGCAGGTGCTGTCGGTCGCGGCCGGCGTGGCCACCGATGCGGTGGCCCGCGCCGCGCAGGAGGCGGGCGCCGCGGGACCGCAGATCGGCGCGGCCATCCACCAGGCGCGCGTGGAGGCGGTGGCGGCTGCGCTCGGCTGAGGCCGCAACTTTGTAAGCGCCTCTTTTTCATCTGCCGGGAACGTCCGGCTTTGGCCGACAAGCAAATTGCAATGCGCGTGTTATGGTCTTCGCCAGATGCCAATGTCTTCCCAGTTGCCACCTCCGTTGGGCCGAGACAGCGCCCTTTTCCTCGATTTCGATGGCACCCTGGTCGCCCTCGCGCCCACCCCCGAAGCGATCGAGATCCCTTCCGCGCTGGCACCACTGCTCGAAGATCTGCGCGACCAGCTCGGTGGCGCCCTGGCGGTGGTCTCGGGCCGCCAGATCGATGCGATCGACCGATTCCTCGCGCCGCTGCGGCTGCCTGTGGCGGGCGAGCACGGTGTGCAGCGCCGCGACAGCGCGGGCCGCACGCAGGAGCAGCGCCCGCCCGATCTCACGCCGATCCTCGACGCCGCCAACGAACTCGCGCGCGTGCACGAAGGCCTGCTGGTCGAACGCAAGCACGCCGCCATCGCGCTGCACTACCGGCTGGCGCCACAGCTCGAGGCCGTGTGCCGCGATGCGATGTCGCGCGCGATCGCCGGGCGCCCGCAGCTCGAACTCATGCATGGCAAGTTCGTCTTCGAGATCAAGCCGTCGGGCGTCAACAAGGGCACGGCCATCACCGCCTTCATGAGCGAGGCGCCGTTCGCGGGGCGCGTGCCGGTCTTCGCCGGCGACGACACCACCGACGAAACCGGCTTCGCCATCGTGCAGCCGCGCGGCGGCATCGCGATCAAGGTCGGCTCGGGGCCGAGCATCGCGCAGCACCGGCTCGAATCGCCGCGCGCCGTCTACGAATGGCTGGTGCAGATGCGCGACCAGCTGGCTGCAGCCCCGCGCAAGAAGGACGAAGCCACTTGAGCAGAGGAGCGACCGCATGAGTGAACTGCAGTTGCCGAAGGCGCCCGAGGACCGCGCGGGCATTTCGCTCTCGGGTGCGGCCGGGCCCGCCGACAACGCCCCGGTCGACGCCCGCGCCGCCACGTCGGCCGTGCCGCGCGGCTTCGCCCCGCCGGCCGAACCCTCGCTCGACGTCGGCGTGATCGGCAACTGCGCCTACAGCGCGCTGGTCGACGCGCGTGCGCGCATCGTCTGGTGCTGCCTGCCGCGCTTCGACGGCGACCCGGTCTTCAATGCGCTGCTGCACCCGGGCGACGAGGCCGGCGCCTGGGCCATCGAGATCGAGGACTTCGCCTCGAGCAAGCAGTGGTACGAGCCCAATACCGCCGTGCTGCGCACGCAGCTGTTCGACAGCGCCGGCCAGGGCATCGAGATCACCGACTTCGCGCCGCGCTTCTACAGCCGCTCGCGCTACTTCCGCCCGCTCATGCTGGTGCGCCGCGTGCGTCCCCTCGCGGGCTCGCCGCGCATCCGCGTGTCGCTCGACCCGCGCTTCCAGTGGGGCGCCTCGGCGCCGGTGGAGGTCACGCGCGGCAGCAACCACATCCGCTACGTCGGGCCCGACGTGACGCTGCGGCTCAACACCGACGCCTCGATCTCGCACATCCTCGCGCGCCAGCCCTTCGTGATCTCGCGCGAGTACAACTTCATGTTCGGCGTCGACGAGACGCTGCTCGACGGCATCGCCGACACCGCGCGCGCCTTCGAGCAGGAGACCATCGCCTACTGGCGCACCTGGAGCAAGCGGCTCGCGATCCCGTTCGAATACCAGGAGGCGGTGATCCGCGCGGCGATCACGCTCAAGCTTTCGCTCTACGAGGACACCGGCGCCATCGTCGCCGCCATGACCACGAGCATCCCCGAGGCGCCGGGCAGCCAGCGCAACTGGGACTACCGCTACTGCTGGCTGCGCGACGCCTTCTTCGTGGTGCGCGCGCTCAACTCGCTGAGCGAGGTCGGCACCATGGAGGACTACCTGCGCTGGCTCGGCAACGTGGTGATCGGCTCGCACGGAGAGCACATCCAGCCGCTCTACGGCATCGGGCTCGAGCGCGAGCTGCCCGAGTCCATGGTCGAGCACCTGCCGGGCTACCGTGGCATGGGGCCGGTGCGCGTGGGCAACCAGGCGCAGGAGCACTTCCAGCACGACGTGTACGGCAACATCGTGCTCGGCGCGGCGCAGGCCTTCCATGACCAGCGCCTGCTGAGCCGGGCGGGCGTGGCGGAGTTCCCGCACCTCGAGGCGGTCGGCGAGCAGGCGATCCGCGTCTACGGCACGCCCGACGCCGGCATGTGGGAGCTGCGCACCCGCGCCCGCGTGCACACCAGCTCGGCGCTGATGAGCTGGGCCGCCTGCGACCGGCTCGCCAAGATCGCGCGCGCGCTGGCGCTGCCCGAGCGCGCCGCCTACTGGCATGGCCATGCGGCGCGCATGAAGGAAGAGATCCTGGCCAAGTCCTGGTGCGAGGAGCGCCAGGCCTTTGCCGAGAGTTTCGGCGGCCACGAGCTCGACGCGAGCATCCTGCTGATGGTCGAGGTGGGCCTGATCGACGCGCGCGACCCGCGCTTCGTCTCCACCGTCGACGCCATGGAGAAGTCGCTCTGCGACGGTCCCTACATGCGCCGCTACGAAGCGGCCGACGACTTCGGCAAGCCCGAGACCGCCTTCAACATCTGCACCTTCTGGCGCATCGACGC
>CAMLCW010000507.1 GCA_946478645.1 uncultured Variovorax sp. | reverse complement strand
TGGCGCGGGAGACCAGCTTTCGCACCGAGGCCATGACCAGCCGGCTCGCGCAGCTGGCGATCATCGACGTGCTGATCGCCTGCCTCGCGCTGTCGGATTACGACACCTCGGTGCGCACGCTGCGCCAGACCTTCGACGTGCTTTCGCTCAAGCGGTACTGAGCGGGCGCGAGCAGCCCCGCCACGCTGGCCGCGATGGCACCGGGCGCATGGCCCACGAGCAGGCAGGGCATGCCGAGCGCCGCGGCACCTGCGGCATCGGTCAGCGGGTTGTCGCCGATGACCACGGTGCGCCGGGGCTCGGCCCCAAGGCGTCGCAGGCCTTCCTCGAACAGCAGCGGCGCGGGCTTGCCGACCACGCGCCAGGGCTGCACGCCGCTGGCCGCGACCAGGGCCGCGAGCAGCGCGCCGGTCTCGGGCACCACGCGCCCCTGCGGACCGGGGTGCGTGGCATCGGCGTTGGTCACGACCAGCCTCGCGCCGCGCAGCAGTTCGTTGGCGGCGGTGGCGAGCCGCGCATGGCTGAAGCGCATGTCGAGCGCGAGCAGAACGAACTCGGCGTCGGCACGCACCAGCCTCAAGCCCCGGGCCTCGGCGAAGCGCTGCAGCGCGGGGCTGCCGACCAGCAGCACGCGCGCGCCGGGGTGCTGCTGCACCAGCTGCCGCACTGCCAGTTCGCCGGCCAGCACGATGCGGCTGGCCGGCACGCGCAGCCCGAGCCGGCGCAGCCGCTGGGCCAGGCCCTGCGCGGTGTGGGTGGAATTGTTCGAGACGATGGCGTAGCGCCCGTCGAAATGCGCGAGCAGTTCGGCCGCGCCGGCGATCGCCTCCTGCTGGCGCACCAGCGTGCCGTCGAGGTCGACCAGCAGGTGGCGTGCCTCGGCGAGCCAGCCGCCCGCGGGTGTCGTTGGGAAAGAAATGCTCAATGGATCTCCGGTGGAGCCGCCCGGTGGCGCGGCCATGGCGGCGGATTGTATTGAACATTGCTCAGTTGATTGATAGGTTTGAAATGAGCTTATTTCATTTGCCTGTCATCTTTGGTTCCTAAGCTCAGCGGCATCCGAGCGGCGCAGCCCGCTTTTGCCCACAGATACGAAACCGAGGAAACCATCATGAAAAAGCGCCTGGCCGTCGCCATCGCCGCCGCACTCTCGCTGTCCGCAGCGCTGTCATCGCTCCCGTCGCATGCCCAGTCGGTGGCCGACGGCTCGCGCGAGCGGCCGCTGCGCGTGCTGCTGATCCCGGCCGATGGCGGCACGGAGTCGGGCACCAAGGCCGACTACGCGCCGGTGTTCAACGCCATCGCGCGCACCACGGGCCTGAACTTCGACCTCAAGGTCGGGCAGTCGTACGGCGCGGTGGTCGAAGGCATGTGCAACCAGCTGGCCGACATCGCCTTCTTCGGCCCGGTGTCGTACGTGCAGGCCCACAAGCGCGGCTGCGCGCAGTTGCTGGCCGTGGGCGTGGAGAAGGGCGCGTCGGTGTACTACGCCGGCATGTTCGCCAAGGCCGCCGCGCCGATCGCTTCCATCCAGGACCTGAAGGGCAAGCGCGTGGCCTTCGGCGACGTCAACTCGGCGTCGAGCTTCACCTTCCAGGTCGCGATGCTGCTCGACGCGGGCATGGACCCGGCCAGGGACCTCGGCGCCATCCGCATGACCGGCAGCCACGCGAGCAGCCTGGCCGCGCTGGTGCAGGACCAGGTCGACGTGGCCTCGCTCTCGTTCGACTCGTACGAGAAGGCGGTGAAGCAGGGCGCGGTCGATCCGAAGACGGTGAAGGTCATCGCGCGCAGCATGCCGATTCCGTATCCGCCACTCGCGCTCAATTCGAAGCTGCCCGCGCCGCTGAAGGCAAAGCTCAAAGAGGCCTTCCAGACGGTGAACAAGGCACCGGGCGTGACGCCCGACATGATCCGCGGCTACGGCGGCAGCAAGATCGACGGTTACGACACGAAGTTCTCGGAAGACGAGTTCAACGTGGCGGCCGAGAAGCTCGGGCTGCTGACGGACGAGCTCAAGGGCCGCATCCTGGCCAAGGCCGCGCAGCGCTGAGCCCGCACGCCATGCTGAGTTTCGAATCGGTCGCCATGCGCTATGCCGACGGCACGCGCGCCGTCGACGGCATCTCGCTGCAGGTGCCCGCGGGGCAGTTCTGCGTGGTGCTGGGCGCCTCCGGCGCGGGCAAGTCCACGCTGCTGCGCATGGCCAACGGGTTGGTGAAGCCCACGCAGGGCGCGGTGCAGGTCGAGGGCGTTGCCATCGCCGCCGCTTCGCTGGCGCGCATCCGGCCGCGCATCGGCATGATCCACCAGCAGTTCAACCTGGTGCTGCGCGCGAGCGTGGCCGAGAACGTGCTCGCGGGCGCGCTGCCGGCGCTGCCCACGTGGCGCGCGCTGCTCGGGCTGTTTACCGATGCGCAGCGTGCCAAGGCCTGCACGCTGATCGAATCGGTCGGCCTGCAGGAGCAGCACCTGCTGCGCCGCGTGAGCGAACTCTCTGGCGGCCAGCAGCAGCGCGTGGGCATCGCGCGCGCCTTCATGCTCGACCCGCCGCTGGTGCTGGCCGACGAGCCGGTGGCGAGCCTCGACCCGCAGACCAGCCACGGCGTGCTGTCGCTGCTGCGCCAGCAGGCGCGCGAGCGCGGCACCACGGTGCTGTGCAGCCTGCACCAGATCGAGTTGGCCTGCGAATTCGCCGACCGCATCGTCGCGCTGCGCCACGGCGCGGTGGTGTTCGACGGCGCGCCCGCGGCCTTCGACCCGAAGGTGTTCGATGCGGTCTACGGGCGCGAGCCCGCGCCGTTGCGGGCGGCACCCGAAGCTCGGGCGCCGCTGCATACCGGTGCGTTGGAGCTCGTGCCATGAGCCGGCCCGCTTACGTCTGGGAATTGCCGCGCCCGTTCGGCGCCCGCAGCCTCGCCGTGCTGCTCATCGTGGTGGCGTCGGTGCTGTTCGGCTTCGCGCTGCCCATGC
>CAMLCW010000506.1 GCA_946478645.1 uncultured Variovorax sp. | reverse complement strand
GCCGAAGTGCGCCGGAAAGGTGAATTGCTGGGCGATCAGGTCCAGCACGTCCTGCTTGGTCTGGGCGTTGCCCAGGTTCGCATACAGGAAGTGCTGGCCCGCCGCATTGGCGGCGTCCTGCAGTTCGTTCACGCGGAAGGCGCGAATCGATTGCACGATGTTCGGTCGCACGGAACGAAGGGGAAGGGTCATCTCCGCTGTTTTTTCCATAGTCATCATCATTTCTTCGCAACGCCTCGGGGCGCCGCTCATGTCTTTGTCATCGCTCATGGCGCGATCCGCCTGAAACTCGCATAGTGGTCTGCCGTGTACCAGCAGGCCTCGGGGGCTGTTCGCTGCGCGCCGCCGCAGACGATGCGCCGCGCACCGCGGTCGCGCGAGCCCGGCGTTACCACCGTGTACTCGCGGTAATGACCGCGCCGTGCCGGCGGCAAGAGTCGCTCGCGGTTGCCGAATACCGAACCGTCCTTGTCGTATCGGAAGGGGCCGCCGTTCAGAATGGCCTCATAGGTTCGCCGGCCCTGTGCCGGCAATTCGGACAGTGCGATGGTTTCCTGGGCAGACTTTCCGGTGCCGAACCATTCGCGGGCCCCCGCCCCCGTCGCCAACGCCGCCAGCATCAAGCCGGTGAGCGCAAACTTAGTGACTGAGGACGTGATCGAGGCGTAAGCCGCCATGGGGCACCACAAGAAAAGAGCGGGATTCCGAACCGCGGTAAACCTTGGGGTTAACCCGCAAATTCAAGCCCGCGAGTGTGCACCACGCTGGCGAAAATAGCAAGCGACTGCCCAAAGTTTGAGCAGTGCGTAGGGCGGATGCGTGGCGCCCTAAGTGGGCGTCCACTCTCCTTGATGGGCTTATCTTTCCGCGTTGGCGTCGGCCACTGTCAAGGCCGTCATGTTCACGATGCGCCGAACGGTTGCGCTGGCCGTGAGAATGTGCACAGGTTTGGCCGCGCCGAGCAGCACCGGCCCGATCGCGATGTTGCCGCCGGCCGCCGTCTTGAGCAGGTTGTAAGAAATATTGGCTGCGTCGATGTTCGGGAAAACCAGCAGGTTGGCGTCGCCCGCGAGTGCGCTGTGCGGCATGACGACCGCGCGCTGCTTGCTGTCGAGCGCCACGTCGCCGTGCATCTCGCCGTCCACTTCGAGCCAGGGTGCCTGCACGCGCAGCAGGTCGAGCGTGCGGCGCATCTTGACCGCGCTGGGCTCGTTGCTGGTGCCGAAGTTCGAATGCGACAGCAGCGCCGCCTTCGGCTTGAGGCCGAAGCGCATCATCTCCTCGGCCGCCATCGTGGTGATCTCGGCCAGTTCCTCGGGCGAGGGGTCGTAGTTGACGTGGGTGTCGACCAGGAACACCTGGCGGTCGGGCAGCAGCAGCCCGTTCATGCAGGCGTAGACCGGCACGTCCTGGGGCGTGCTGGCGCAGCCGCCGGGGCGCTTGCCGATCACCTGGTCGATGTAGTGCAGGTGGATCAGCGTGGTGCCCCAGGTGCCGCAGATCATGCCGTCGACCTCGTCCTTGTGCAGCAGCATCGCGCCGATCAGCGTGAGGCGGCGGCGCATCTCGATCTTGGCGGTCTGCACCGTCTGGCCCTTGCGCTCGGTCATGCGGTGGTAGGTCTGCCAGAAATCGCGGTAGCGGTGGTCCTGCTCGACGTTCACGATGTCGTAGTCGAGCTCTTCCTTCAGCCGCAGGCCGAACTTCTCGATGCGCTGCGCGATGATGGCCGGACGGCCGATCAGCGTCGGTCGCGCGATGCCTTCGTCGACCACGATCTGCGCGGCGCGCAGCACCCGCTCTTCCTCGCCCTCGCAGTAGGCGACGCGCTTCTTGGCCGCACGCTTGGCGGCGTCGAAGATCGGCTTCATCGTGGTGCCCGAGGCGTAGACGAAGCTCTGCAGGCGGTCGCGGTAGGCGTCCATGTCCTTGATCGGACGCGACGCCACGCCGCTCTCCTCGGCGGCCTTGGCCACCGCCGGCGCGATCTTCATCATCAGGCGCGGGTCGAAGGGCTTGGGGATCAGGTATTCGGGGCCGAAGGTCAGCTTTTCGCCGACGTAGGCCGCCGCCACGCGCTCGCTCTGCTCGGCCTGCGCGAGTTCGGCGATCGCATGCACCGCGGCGATCTCCATCTCGTCGGTGATCGTGGTCGCGCCCGAGTCGAGCGCGCCGCGGAAGATGTACGGGAAGCACAGGACGTTGTTGACCTGGTTCGGGTAGTCGGTGCGGCCGGTGGCCATGATCACGTCGGGGCGCACCGCATGGGCTTCCTCGGGCGAGATCTCGGGGTTCGGGTTGGCGAGCGCGAAGATCACCGGCTTCGGTGCCATGCGTGCCACCATCGCGGGCTTGAGCACGCCGCCGGCCGACAGGCCCAGGAACACGTCGGCGCCCTCGACCACCTCCGCCAGCGTGCGCGCCGAGGTCTTCTGCATGTACTGGCGCTTGTCGTCGTCCATGAGCTCGGTGCGGCCTTCGTAGACCACGCCCGCGAGGTCGGTCACGAAGATGTTCTCGCGCTTCAAGCCGACCTTGAGCAGCAGGTTCAGGCAGGCCAGCGCCGCGGCGCCGGCGCCCGAGGTCACGAGCTTGACGTCACTGATGTCCTTGCCCGCGACCTTCAGGCCGTTGAGCATGGCCGCGGCCACGGTGATCGCGGTGCCGTGCTGGTCGTCGTGGAACACCGGGATCTTCATGCGCTTGCGCAGCTCGCGCTCGATGTAGAAGCAGTCGGGCGCCTTGATGTCCTCGAGGTTGATGGCGCCGAAGGTCGGCTCCAGCGCGGCGATGACCTCGACCAGCCTGGCCGGGTCCTTCTCGTCGATTTCGATGTCGAACACATCGACGCCGGCGAACTTCTTGAACAGCACGCCCTTGCCTTCCATCACCGGCTTGGAGGCCAGCGGGCCGATGTCGCCGAGGCCGAGCACCGCGGTGCCGTTGGTGATCACCGCCACCAGGTTGCCGCGCGCGG
>CAMLCW010000505.1 GCA_946478645.1 uncultured Variovorax sp. | reverse complement strand
ACCAGATGGTGGCCGACCTGCGCAAGGTGATGAAGCTCAACCGCCACAACTCGCTACTGAAGGCGGGGCGCATCGCCGAATCGCTCGCGGAGCACCGCGCGGTGATGGCCGCGATCGAGGCGCGCGACGCCACGGCGGCGATGGCGCGCATGCGCGAGCATTTCGCCAACGGGCTCGAGGCGGCGAACTGACAGTGCCCGCCAGCCGGCGGCGCCCTACTTGCCCCAGCGCAGTACCAACGGGTCGAGACGGCGCGCCACCTCGATCAGGCCGAGGCGCGTTTCGGGGTGCATCGGCGGCCATGGATGGCGCGCCGCATCGCAGCGGATCACGCCGCCCTCCTTCATCAGGGCCTTGGCGGCCAGGAAGCCGGCTTGGCGATTCTCGAAGTTGATCAGAGGCAGCCAGCGCTCGTAGAGCCGATAGGCCTGCTCGCGGTCGCCCTGGCGATGCGCCTCGATGATCGGGCGAATGCCGTCCGGAAAGCCGCCGCCGGTCATCGCGCCCGTGGCGCCCGCGTCGAGGTCGGGCAACAGCGTGATCGCCTCCTCGCCGTCCCAGGGACCGACGATCGCGTCGCCGCCCAGGCGGATCAGTTCGCGCAGCTTGGCTGCCGCGCCCGCGGTCTCGATCTTGAAGTACGACAGGTTCTCGATCTCGCGTGCCATGCGCGCCAGCAGCGCGGCCGAGAGCGGCGTGCCTGCGGCCGGCGCATCCTGCACCATGATCGGGATCGACAGCGCATCGGACACGCGCCCGTAGAACTCGACAATCTGCGCCTCGGGCACCCTGAACGTCGCCCCGTGGTAAGGCGGCATCACCATCACCATGGCGGCGCCCATGTCCTGGGCGCGCCGGCTGCGCGCGGCACAGACGGCGGTGGAGAAGTGAGTGGTCGTCACGATCACCGGCACGCGCCCGCCGACGTGCTCGAGCGCCGTGCGCGTGAGCACCTCGCGCTCCTCGTCGGAGAGCAGGAACTGCTCCGAGAAGTTGGCCAGGATGCACAGGCCGTCGACGCCCGCATCGACCATGAAGTCCAGGCAGCGGCGCTGGCTGTCGAGGTCCAGCGCGCCGCTTTCGTCGAAGGTGGTCGGCACGACCGGGAAGATGCCGCTGTAGGGGGTGGAGGTCTTGGAAGTCGTCATTCGAATGGCTGGGTTGGTTCAGTGGTTTCAGGTCACGACGCTGATCTGCCAGGGCACGAACTCCTGCTGCCCATAGCCGTGGCATTCGCTGCGCGAGCGCTGGCCCGACGCCGTGGCGAGCATCAGCTCGAAGAACCGGCTTCCCAGCGCCTCGATGCTGGCGCCCGCATCGAGCACCGGGCCGCAGTTGAAGTCCATGTCGTCGGACTGGCGCTGCCACAGCGCCGTGGTGGTCGAGAGCTTCAGCGATGGCGAAGGCGCGCAGCCATAGGCCGAACCCCTGCCGGTGGTGAAGCAGATCAGGTTGGCACCGCCGGCCACCTGGCCGGTGGCGGACACGGGGTCGTAGCCCGGCGTGTCCATGAACACCAGCCCGCGAGCACGCACCGGCTGGGCGTATTCATAGACTTCCATCAGGTTGGTGGCTCCCGCCTTGGCAATGCCGCCCAGGGATTTCTCCAGCACCGTGGTCAGGCCGCCGGCCTTGTTGCCCGCTGAGGGATTGTTGTCCATCGAGGCGCCGTTGCGGGCGCAGAACGCCTCCCACCAGCGGATGCGCTCGACCAGCTTTTGCCCGACCTGAGGTGTGATGGCGCGCCGCGTCAGCAGATGCTCCGCACCGTAGATCTCGGGCGTCTCCGAAAGGACCGCGGTTGCGCCGTGCGCTACCAGCAGGTCCACCGCTGCGCCCAGCACGGGGTTGGCCGAGATGCCCGAATAGCCGTCGGACCCGCCGCACTGCAGACCGACAACGAGATGGCTCGCAGGCACAGTCTCGCGCCTGACCGCATTGGCCTCGGGAAGCAGCGCGCGGATGCGCTCGATGCCGTGCACGATGGTGGCGGTGGTGCCGCCCGTGTCCTGGATGGTGAAACCGTGCAGTTGTGGCCCCTCGCGCAGGCCCTGGCTCTCGAGCAGTGCCGGTATCTGGTTGGTCTCGCACCCCAGGCCGATGATCAGCACACTGGCAAAATTGGGATGGCATGCGTAGCCGCCCAGCGTGCGGCGCAGCAGCGCGAGCCCTTCGCCCTCGGCATCGACCGCGCAGCCCACGCCATGCGTCAATGCCACCACGCCGTCCACGTTGGGAAACGGCGCCAGCGCCTCGGGATGGATGTCGCGCCTGAAATGATCGGCGATCGCGCGCGCCACCGTGGCCGAACAGTTCACCGAGGTGAGGATGCCGATGTAGTTGCGCGTCGCCACCCGGCCGTCCGCGCGCACGATGCCCTGGAAGGTCGCTGCCGGCACCGCCTTCGATGCGGGCCGCGTGGCGGTGGCATGCGCGTAGTCGCGCGCGAAATCGCCCATGGCGAGGTTGTGCGTGTGCACGTGCTGCCCGGGCCGGATCGGCTGGCTCGCGAAGCCGATGATCTGACCGTAGCGGTGCACGGCGGCTCCCGCGGCCAGCGCGCGCGTCGCCATCTTGTGCCCCGGCGGAATCAGCCCGGCGACGGTCACGCCCTCGCTCGCCACCACGGTGCCGGAGACCAACTGCTCCAGCGAAACCACCACGTCGTCGTCCGGATGCAGGCGCACGACCCGGGGCCGCGGCCGGGCCAGCTCTCGCGATGCCGCGTTCATCCGCGCCCCTGGCGTCGCGTCATGTAGGCGTCGAAGGCGAGCGCGAACAGCAGCACCATGCCCTTGATCACCAACTGCAGGAAGGACGAGATGTTCAGGATGCTCATGCCGTTGTCGATGGTTGCCAGCAGCACGGCACCCACGATGGCACCGGGCACCGTGCCGATGCCTCCCTTGAGTGCAGTACCGCCGATGACCGCACCGGCGATCGCATCGAGCTCCATGTACATGCCGGTGGTCGGCGTCGATGCGCCCAGGCGCGCCGTGACCAGGGTGCCGGCGACGCCGTAAA
>CAMLCW010000504.1 GCA_946478645.1 uncultured Variovorax sp. | reverse complement strand
ACCTGCTGCCCGAGGCCTTCGAGAGCCGCATCGCGCCTGCGCTGCTGTTCGGCGTGCTGCTGTTCGGCATCGTGTTCTTCTTCCTGCTCGACAAGGCCGAGCTCTGGCATCACGGGCATGAGCATCACCAACATGGCGGCCATCACCACGCGCATGACCATGATCACGATCACGATCACGATCACGGCCATGCGCATGCCCCGCGCGCAGGCGGCGGCTGGGCCGTGCTGACGGGTGACAGCGTGCACTGCTTCGGCGACGGCATCCTGATCGCCTCGGCCTTCGTGGCCGACATGCGCCTGGGCCTCGTGGCGGCCGTGGCGGTGCTTGCGCACGAGGTGCCGCATCACATCGGCGACCTCGTCGTGCTGCGCCAGAGCTCGGCCAACCAGCGCGCCGCGCTCGTCAAGGTCTCGCTCGCCGGCACCATGACCATGCTCGGCGGCATCGCGGGCTGGTGGCTGGTCGACCAGTTGAAGGAATGGCTGCCGTATTTCCTGGTGCTGGCCAGCAGCAGCTTCGTCTACGTGGCGCTGGCCGACCTGATTCCGCAATTGCAGAAGCGTCTTGGCGCGCGGCAGACCGCCGCCCAGGTGGCCTGGCTCGCGGTCGGCATCGCGCTGGTTGCGCTCGTGAGCGGGCTGGCCCATGGCGATCATGGGCACGAACATGGTGGGCATGAACATGGCGACGGGCATGCGGCACATGGCCATGCCGAGCACGGGCACGAGGGCCACGACCACGGTGCGCATGGGGAGCCCGGCCACAAGGACTGATTCGCGCGGCCGGCACGGGGATTTGGTGCAATCCCGAAACTGGCGCACCATCGGGGCTCGCGATTGTTTCGTCCATTCCCATCGCCGAGGAGCCGATCATGAAGCACGTCGACGCCCACAAGCGTTCCGCCCCGCCGCCATCGAACGAAGATGAAGACGACTCGCCGGTCGACGATTTCGACGAACTCGAAGCCGAAGCGGGCGACGATGTCTCCGACGCCGGCCTCGACCTCACGGATGCGAGCGATCTCGATGCCGACAATGTGCCGGCCGACGAAGAATTCGCGCGCGTGATGAACGCGCCCGACTAGGCCGCCGTCTCGCGCCGCAGGATCACCTGTCCGTTGCGCGCCCCGCTGTGCACGCCGTGCTGCCAGGTGACGGCGCCGTTCACGATCACCACGTCGATGCCTTCGGCCGGCTGCGCCGGCGCGGTGTAGCTCGCGGTGTCGCGCACGGTGGCGGCATCGAAGATCACCACGTCGGCATGGTGGCCCGGCGCCAGCGTGCCGCGTTCGACCAAGCCGAAGGTGCGCGCAGTGAGCCCGGTCATCTTCCACACCGCAGTTTCCAACGGGAACAGGCCGATGTCGCGGCTGTAATGGCCGAGCACGCGCGGAAAGGTGCCCCAGAGCCGCGGATGCGGCTTCTCGCCGAGCGGAATGCCGTCGGAGCCGATCATGGTTTCGTCGAACGCCAGCACGCGCTGTACGTCGTCTTCGTCCATCATGAAATAGATCGCGCTGCCGGGCTGCAGGCGATGCGCCGCCTCTTCGGCCGGCACGCCCCAGTCGGCGGCGATGTCCTTCAGGTCGCGGCCCGCGCATTCGGGGTGCGGCACGCTCGAGGCGATCAGCACGCGGCCGTCGAGCATGCCGCGGTCGGTGCGGATCATGGTGGAACCCGCGGTGTACGGATAGCAGTCGAGCCCGATGCACTGGTGCTGCATCGCCTGCTGGATGAAGGGCAGCGTGACCTTCGTGCGGCCGAAGTTCTGCGCGTTCTGCACCTTGTGGTGCGACACCACCACTGGAATGCCGAGCGCGCGGCCGATGTGGAAGGTTTCTTCGAGCGATTCCATCACGCGGTCGCCTTCGTCGCGCATGTGCGTGACGTAGAGCGCCTTGCGTGCGGTGAGCGGGCGTGCGACCTCGATGATCTCCTCGGTCGTCGCCTTCGTCGCGGGCGGGTAGAAGGTGCCGGTCGACAGGCCGATCGCGCCGGCCTGCATCGCTTCTTCGACCAGCGCCTGCATCGCCGAGATTTCCTCTGCGTTCGCGGCGCGGTCGAGGTCGGGCATCACCACCGCGCGCAAGGTCGAATGGCCGACCATCGCGGCCACGTTCACCGACGACGGCGCGGCACGCAGCGCGTCGAGGTAGGCTGCGAAGGTGGTGAAGCGGCCTCCGGCGGGCGACTCGAGCAGGCTCAGCGGCATCGGCAGGTCCATGCCGGGCCTGAGCGGTGCGGCACTGATGCCGCAGTTGCCGGCCACTACGGTCGTGACGCCCTGCGACACCTTGAACGGCATCTGCGCCTGCGACAGCACGGCCTGGTCGTCGTGCGTATGCGAGTCGATGAAGCCCGGCGCCACGATGCGGCCGGTGGCGTCGAGCGTGCGGTCGGCCGTGTGGCCCGCAAGCTGGCCGATGGCGGCGATGCGGCCGCCCGCGATGCCGACGTCGGCATCGAAGCGCGGTGCCTTGGTGCCGTCGATCACGGTGCCGCCGCGGATCAGCAGGTCGTAGTGGGGAGTCTTGTCGGTCATCGGTGAGGTCGTTTCTTCAGCGGAAGTGGCAGGCGACCCAGTGGCCGCCGGCCGATGACGAAGGGCGCTCGCCCAGTTCGGGCGTCTTTTCCTTGCAGAGCGCCTGCGCCATCGGGCAGCGCGTATGGAAGCGGCAGCCCGAGGGCGGGTTCGCGGGGCTCGGCGGATCGCCCTGCAGCAGCATCCGGCGCGCAGGCGTGCGCGGATTGGGCACCGGCACCGCAGAAAGAAGAATCTCGGTGTAGGGATGCAGCGGCGCCGAGAACAGCGTGTCGCGGTCGGCGATCTCGACGATGTGGCCGAGGTACATCACCGCCACGCGGTGGCTGATGTGCCGCACCACCGCCAGATCGTGCGCGACGAACAGGTAGGCGATGCCGAACTCCGCCTGCAGGTCCATCAGCAGGTTCACCACCTGGGCCTGCACCGACACGTCGAGCGCGGACACGGGCTCGTCGCAGACGATGAGATCGGAAGAGCACACGTCTGAACTCCAG
>CAMLCW010000503.1 GCA_946478645.1 uncultured Variovorax sp. | reverse complement strand
GACGATCACGTCGGCGATGTAGGTCGGCACGCCCACCGCGCGGCTCATGGTGTCCGCCCCCACCAGCACGCCCGCGACGAACACGCCCGCGGCGATCACGCCGAGCGGATGCAGGCCCGCGAGCATCGCGATCACGATGCCGGTGTAGCCGTAGCCTGGCGACATGTCGAGCGTGACGTAGCTCGTGCGTCCTGCCACCTCGATGGCGCCCGCCAGGCCGGCCAGCGCCCCCGAGAGCAGCGCCACCATCACCACCGTGCGCGTGACCGGCACGCCCGCGAACGCGGCCGCGCGCGCATTGGCGCCCACGGCACGGATGTCGAAGCCGAGCACCGTGTGCTTGAAGATCACCCACACGATGACCGCAAGCGACGCGGCCCAGACCAGGCCCGTGTGCACGCGCGTCTGCGCGATCAGCTTGCCGAGCTCGAGATCAGGATTCAGCGAAACGCTCTGCGGCCAGCCCATCGCGGCGGGGTCCTTCATCGGCCCATCGAGCAGCGCCGAGACGCCGAGCAGCACGATGAAGTTGATCAGCAATGTGGTCACCACCTCGTCGACCCCCAGCCTGTTCTTCATGAGCGCAGGACCGAGCAGCAGCAGGGCGCCCGCCGCCGCGGCGGCCAGCATCATCAGCGGAAACAGCAGCCACGGCGGCAGCGCGAAGCCCGTGCCGCCGTGCATGCCGCCCACCGCCACGGCGGCCAGCGCGCCGGCGAACAACTGGCCTTCGGCGCCGATGTTGAAGAGCCGGGCCTTGAACGCCACCGTGGCCGCCAGGCCCGTGAGGATCAGCGGGATCGCGCGCGTCAGCGTCTCGCTCCAGGCGAACACCGAGCCGAAGCCGCCTTCGAGCAGCAGCGCGTAGGTGCGGCCCACCGGCGCACCGGCCCAGCGAACCAGCAGCGCGCTCACCGCCATCGTGAAAAGGACGGCGCCGATCGGCGCGAGCACCAGCGCGGCGCGCGAGCTTTCGTGGCGTCGCTCGAGCCGCATCATGCTGCACCCCCTTGGGGCTGGGGCACCGCCGCGCCGGCCATCGCCAAGCCGATGGCCTCGCGCGTCCATGCCGCTGCGGGCCGGGCCTCGCCAAGTTGCCCACCGTGCATCACCGCCACGCGGTCGCCGAGCGCCAGCACCTCGTCGAGGTCGTCCGAGATCACCAGCACCGCCGCGCCGGCGTCGCGCGCGGCGATGAGCTGCTGCTGCACATAGGCCACGGCGCCGATGTCGAGCCCCCAGGTCGGCTGGTGCGCGACGATCAGGCGCGGCGCGCGCTTTCCGCTGCCCGCGTCTTCCGCGCTGCCGGGCGGCAGCAGCGCACGGCCCAGGATCAGTTTCTGCATGTTGCCGCCGGAGAGCGAACGCGCCGGCGACATCAGGCCTGCGCCACGCACGTCGAAGGCCTTCTCGATGCGCCGCGCATGCAGCCGCGCGGCCGCCCGCCGCACGAACATTGCGCCGCGCGAGAAGGCGGGGCTGCGCAGCCGCTCGGACACGGCGTTCTCCCACACCGGCAGGTCGCCGACCACGCCGACCGCGTGCCGGTCTTCGGGAATGCGCGCGACGCCGCGCTGCACCAGCCGGGCGGGCGAGGGCGGCAGCGCGCGGCCCATCAGCTGCACCGTGCCGGCGGCGGCGCGGCGGGTGCCGCAGAGCAGTTCGGCCAGCGCCACCTGGCCGTTGCCTGAAACGCCGGCAATGGCGGTGATCTCGCCGGCACGCAGCGTGAGCGACACCTCGCGCAGCCGGTCGTGGGCGCCATGCTGCTCGGCCGCGGTGCTCACATGGTCGAGCACGCAGACCGCGTCGCCCACCGCACGCGCCGGCCGGCGCTCGGGCGCCGCGACCGCATGCCCGACCATCCACAGCGCCAGCTGCGACTGCGTGGCATCGGCCGTGCGGGCCTCGGCCACGAGCTTTCCGCCGCGCAGCACCGCGACGCGGTGCGACACGCGCAGCACCTCGCCGAGCTTGTGGCTGATGAAGATCACCGACAGGCCCTGCGCCACCATCTGCGCGAGGGTAGCTAACAGCGCCTCGCTCTCCTGCGGCGTGAGCACCGCCGTGGGCTCGTCGAGGATCAGGATGCGCGCGCCGCGGTACAGCGCCTTGAGGATCTCCACGCGCTGCCGCTCGCCGACCGACAGGCTGCCGATCCTGGCGTCGGGCTGCACCGGCAGGCCGAAGCGCTGCGCCACCTGCAGCAGCCGTTCGCGCGCAGCCGCGCGGCGCGCGAGCGGGCGCCACAGCGGCTCGGTGCCGAGCATCACGTTGTCGAGCACGCTCAGGTTGTCGGCCAGTGTGAAGTGCTGGTGCACCATGCCCACGCCCGCCGCCAGCGCGGCCTTCGGGTTGCCCGGCGGCAGCGGCGCGCGGAACACTTCGATGCGGCCTTCGTCGGCGACGTAGTGACCGAACAGGATCGACATCAAGGTCGACTTGCCCGCGCCGTTCTCGCCGAGCAGGGCCAGAACCTCGCCCGCGCGCAATTCGAGGGAGATGGCATCGTTGGCCACCAGGCTGCCGAAGCGCTTGGTGATGCCCTGCAGGCGCAGTACCGTGGCGCCGCTCACTTCCACGCCGCCAGGAACGCCAGCATGACCTTGGCCGAGTTGTCGGCCGCGATGTTCATGAAGGTGCCCATTTCGTTCTCGCCGTCGCCGCCGCCGGCAAGGTCGCTGAGCGAGCGGAACGCGATGAACGGCACGCCGTTGCTGTACGCCACCATGCCGACCGCGGCGGTCTCCATGTCGAGCACGTTGGCCTGGAAGGTGCGATGCGTGTATTCGCGGAACGCCTTGTTGTCCATGAAGGCCTGGCCCGATACGCCGTTGCCGCCGACCACCAGCTGCGGCTTGCGCGACAGGCATCGGCCCGCGCTGCTGCAGTGCGCCAGGTCGACGCCGCGGATGCCGCGCGCCACTTCGAGCATCTTCGGATCGGCCTCGAACCAGAACTTGCGATGCACCTGCGGCATGGCCGTCGAGCGCACTTCGACCGGCCGCGGATGCAGCATGCCGAAGTTCGGCAGCGTGGCATCGGTGATGAAGGGCGG
>CAMLCW010000502.1 GCA_946478645.1 uncultured Variovorax sp. | reverse complement strand
CGACCACGTCGCCACCCTTCACCGCCACTTCCGAGGCCGAGAGCGCCAGCTGGTTCGCCTGGCGTGCGTTGTCGGCGTTCTGCTTGACCGTGGAGGTCAGCTCTTCCATCGACGCCGCCGTCTGCTCGAGCGAGCTGGCCTGTTCTTCGGTGCGCGATGACAGATCCTGGTTGCCCGCGGCGATCTGTGTCGACGCCGTCATCACGTGCGAGACGTTGGTGTCGACGTCGAGCACGATGGCCGAGAAGTTCGCGCTCATCTGGTTCAGCGCGCGCAGCAGGTGGCGCATCTCGTCCTCGGGGCGGACCTCGAACTTCGCGATGCCGCCCGAGGCGATGGCTTGCGCCACGCGCACCGCCTGGTCCATCGGACGGAACACGGTGCGGTCGAGAAACAAGCCGAAGCCGATCCACGCCAACGCACAGAGTGCGGCGCCGGCGGCCCATGCCTGCGGCCCCGCAAGGCCCAGCCACGCGGCCGCGCCGAGCGCGAGCATCAGCACGGCGGCGGCCGCGGCGCTGGCAAACACGCGCACCCGGATCGGCAGCCGGCGCAGGTGCGCGAGCAGGTTCGTCCATCCACGCCGGACCACTTCGCCCTGCTCGATCGCCAGCCCCTTGGCGTGGCCCTCGCGAAAGCGCCGGTAGACCTGATCGGCCTGCGCAACGGCGGCGCGGTCGGGCTTGCTGCGCACCGACATGTAGCCTTCGATCCGGCCATCGCGGCGCACGGGCGTTACGTTCGCGAGCACCCAGTAGAAGTCGCCGTTCTCGCGCCGGTTCTTCACCATGCCGGTCCACGGCAGGCCCTGCTTCAGGGTCTCCCACATGTCGGCGAAGGCCTCGGGCGGCATGTCCGGATGGCGGATCATGTTGTGCGCCTTGCCGATGAGCTGCGGCACCGTGTAGCCGCTGGCGGTCACGAAGGCGGGATTGACGTAGGTGATGCGGCCCTTGAGGTCGGTGCGCGACACCAGCGCCGCATCGTCGTCGAGCAGGTACTCGTGGGTGGTGACGGGAAGGTTGAGTCTCATGGTCCTGCTGCGGCGGTCAGGCGAATGCCGGCTCGGCGGCGCCGAGTGCGCGGATGTCGCGCGGCGACACGCTCGCGGCCGACGGCAGCGCGCGGCCTTCGCTCGCACCGGCCTCGAGCCGGAACACGCTCACGGCCTGCACCAGGCTCGCGGCCTGCTCCTGCATCGACTGCGCGGCAGCGGCGGCTTCCTCGACCAGCGCCGCGTTCTGCTGCGTCACCTGGTCCATCTGCGCGATGGCCTGGTTCACCTGCTCGATGCCCGTGCTCTGCTCCTGGCTCGCCGCGGTGATCTCGCCGATGATGTCGGTCACGCGCCGCACGCTGCCCACGATCTCTTCCATCGTCTTGCCGGCTTCGCCCACGAGCGCGCTGCCGCGGTCGACCTTGCCGACCGAGTCGTCGATCAGGCCCTTGATCTCCTTCGCCGCTGCGCCCGAGCGCTGCGCGAGGCTGCGCACTTCGGAAGCCACGACCGCGAAGCCGCGGCCCTGTTCGCCCGCGCGGGCCGCTTCCACGGCCGCATTGAGCGCAAGGATGTTGGTCTGGAACGCGATGCCGTCGATCACGCCGATGATGTCGACGATCTTGCGCGACGAGGCATTGATCGAGGCCATGGTGTCGACCACCTGGCCGACCACGTCGCCACCCTTCACCGCCACTTCCGACGCAGACAGCGCGAGCTGATTGGCCTGGCGTGCGTTGTCGGCGTTCTGCTTGACCGTGGAAGTCAGCTCTTCCATCGAGGCCGCCGTCTGCTCGAGCGAGCTGGCCTGCTCCTCGGTGCGCGACGACAGATCCTGGTTGCCCGCGGCGATCTGGCCCGAAGCAGTCGCCATGGCATGGGTGCCCTGGCGCACTTCGCTCACCACCTTGGCGAGGCTCTCGTTCATGTGCTTGAGCGCCTGCATGAGCTGGCCGGTCTCGTCGCGCGCATCGGCCACGATCTTCGAACTCAGGTCGCCGCCGGCCACCGTCTCGGCGACCGTGACGGCATGGGCCAGCGGGCGGGTCACGCTGCGCGCGATCAGCCAGGCGCAGAGCGCACCGAGCAGCAGCGTGAGCGCCGTGAGCGCGATGCGCAGGTTGAAGCCGCGTTCGTTCGCCGCGTCGATGCGCTGGCTCATTTCGTCGATGGCCTTGCGTTCGAGCGCCAGCAGGTCGAGCACGCGCGCTTCATAGGCCTTGGCCGCTGGCTGGAACACGTCCTGGAAGACCTTCTCCGCCTCGCCGGGCACGCCGCCCGCCTTGGCTTTCTGCACGGCGTCCTTGGCGGCCTGGTACTTGGCGCGCAACGCGACGATCTGCTTGTAGGTCGACTTCTCGAGGTCGGTCACGAGCAGCGCCTCGACCTTGGCCATGGTCTCGCCGCCCTTCTTCACGCTGTCGGAGATGACGTCGGCAAAGGTGACGGGCAGGGTCTCGTCTGTGGTGCGGGCGATCATCGCGGTGCGCGCGATGGCCGAGTAGGTCAGCACATACCAGTCGGAGATGAGCCGCTCCTTCGCGAGCGGGCTGCGCATCATCTGCCGCGTGGCTTCGGCGTTGCTGCGGGCGGTCATCAGCGCGTAGGCGGCCGACACCAGGGTCAGGGCGAGCACCAGGCCGAAGCCGATGGCCAGGCGCGTGCCGATGCGTGTGTTGGAAAGAAAGTTCATGGTGGATGCACTGGAGAAAAACGGGAGGGGCCGGGTTCAGAACTCGGTCCAGTCGCCCACGCTGCCGCGGGCGAGGGCCAGGGGCGCCGCGGCGGCGATGGCTTCCTTGGGCGGACGAGGCTTCGGCACGGGACGGCGCACTGGCGCCTGCACTTGCGGTTGTGCCTTCAGCTCCACCGGTTCGGCACGCTGCGCCTGTGCGCCGGCTTCGAGCCGGAACACGCTCACGGCCTCGACCAGGCTCGCGGCCTGCTCCTGCATCGACTGCGCCGCAGCGGCGGCCTCTTCGACCAGCGCCGCGTTCTGCTGCGTGACCTGGTCCATCTGCGCGATCGCCTGGTTCACCTGCTCGATGCCCGTGCTCTGCT